>QEUZ01000083.1 GCA_003577355.1 Chloroflexota bacterium
GCACATCGACGCAGTCATTGCATCGAACGCTGTTGACGATACGCTGATACAGCTCGAAACCCGCGAGATCGACCCGTTGTCTGCGGCACGTATCGTCGCGCGTTTCGCCGCCGACCGGCTTAGCGAGTCGGCCTCAGTAACCGGTTAGGGGAACATTTCCGCAAGCATCTCACCAAGGGGCCGCGCCACGGAACCCCCTTTCCGGAGGCAGATGAGATATTCGACGTTGCCCGACTGGCCCGTGATCGGCGAAACAGTCAGTCCTGCGACCTGCAGCCCCAGCGATGCGGCGCATTCGGCGATACGCCGCACAGCTACGCACATCCCGCACGATCCCGCCGCGACCGACGGCTGCACGCCCTGCTTCAAACTGTGGCTTGATCAGTGCCACGATTGCACCCTCCGGGCTGAGGAGACGCGCGGCGACTGGGAGGATGTGCGTCAGCGAGATGAACGACACATCGATGACGACGAGTCCGACTGGCTCCGGCAACCCTTCCAGGTAGCGCGCATTGACCCGCTCCATGACGACGACCCGTGGATCGCTGCGTAAACGCGCGTTAAGCTGCCCGTACCCAACATCGATCGCATATACACGCTGCGCCCCGCGTTGCAGCAGCACGTCAGTGAAGCCACCGGTCGATGCGCCAATATCAGCGGCGATGACCCCAGAAACGTCGATGCCGAATGCGTCGAGTGCGTGGGCGAGCTTCACACCACCCCGGCTAACGAACGGTGGCCGCCTGCTTACCTCGAGAACCACATCCGGCGCGAGAAGCTCCGATGGCTTGGCAATGACCCGGTCGCCGATGCGCACCTCCCCAGCCATAATCATTGCCTTCGCCTTGCTGCGTGATTCCGCCCCGCCCTGCTGGACGAGCAGCTCATCCGCGCGCACGTGTCGCTGAGCGGGCATTAGCGACGATCCGCCAACATCCGGTGGAGCCGGGAGGCATGGACATGGCAAAGCGCGACGGCGAGGGCGTCGGCGGCGTCGTCTGGCGCAGGCACGTGAGGCAGATCTAAGAGAATCCGCACCATCTCCTGCATTTGGGCTTTGTCTGCTTTGCCGTACCCGGAAATCGTCTGTTTCACTTCAGCCGGCTTGTACTCGTGGACCGGCATGCCATGTTGCGCCGCAGCCAGCAGCACGACACCGCGCGCCTGCCCGACCGCCAACGCCGTCGTCACATTGCGCGCAAAGAACAGCTGCTCGATCGCGAGCACGTCTGGTTCGTGCTCCCGGATCAATGCCCAGATCGCATCGTACAGGCGCTGCAAACGCACCGGCATCGACTCAGTGGGTGTCGTCTCTACGACCCCGTAGGCAACGAGCTCCGCGACATCGTCTCCTCGAATGACGCCGTATCCGAGCAATGCCGTTCCAGGGTCAACGCCGAGGGTGATCATACGCTCCAACCAATGCAGATTGCCGAAAGGGCACACGGAACGGACAAAACCTGTCCTTCAGGTCGTTGAAATCTATGCAGAACTGCCGTATACTGCGTACAGGATCAATCGTAGGCGCCACGTACTCCGGACCCCGCGGGATTCCGCGCTCTTTCGTCGGATCGGCCTTGTCGACGACCACGTTCCGGATACCTGCCGGTCTCCCCTCGAGCAGCGGCTCCACGCCGAAGGTGGCGTCCTTTGATCGCCGCAAGGGAGGGGAGTCCGCACGTGGTCGCGAGCCTGATCGCCAAAGGCAAGAATCAGGGTTTCCTGCTGTCCGACGATGTCCTCGCTGTGTTTCCCAAGCTTGAAGACGATATCCCAAGCGTCGATGAACTCTGGAACTCCCTCATCGAAAACGGCCTTGATGTAGTCGACCAACCCCCACAGGCCGCACCGCGCGTGTCGCTGCGACAGCAGTTTACGCGCACACGGACACCGGTCGCTACGCACGATGACGACCTCGCATTCCTGGCGCAGCACATCGACACCCGCGAGGATGCCGTCGACGGCATGTCGCAAGGGGTCGCCGACTCGGTGCGCCTTTACTTACAGGAAATCGGTGAGACCGACCTGCTGACGATGCAGGAGGAAGTTTGGCTCGCCAAACGCATGGAACGTGGCCTCATCGCGTCACAACGCTTGGCACTTGGAGACTATGCCGACGAAGCGACCCGCCTCGAACTGGTCGAGGACCGCGAAGACGGCGACAGAGCACGAGCGCATCTGATCCAGGCCAATCTGCGCCTCGTCGTCAGCGTTGCGAAGAAGTACGTCGGCCGCGGCCTGTCGTTCCTGGACCTGATCCAGGAAGGCAACATCGGTTTGATGAAGGCGACCGACAAGTTCGACTATCGCCGTGGCTTCAAGTTTTCGACCTACGCGACATGGTGGATCCGCCAGGCAATCACCCGCGCGATCTCCGACCAGAGCCGCACGATCCGTCTGCCGGTGCATGTTGGCGAAACGATCAACCGTGTCAAGAAGATCAGCCACAGGTTGCAGCAAATCTTCGAACGGGAACCGAGCCACGCCGAAATCGCCCGCGCGATGGACGTCCCAGAGTCGAAGGTTCGACAAGTGCTGGATGTCTCACGTTTGCCGGTTTCGCTGGAAGCGCCGGTCGGCCAGGACGGTGACGCGTTCCTTGGCGACTTCATCGAAGACGACACAATGCCCCAGCCGCTGGAGCTCGCGTCGCAGCAGCTCCTGCGCAGTCAGATCGGCGACGCGCTCGACAAGCTAACCGAGCGGGAACGCCGCATCATCATCCTGCGTTTTGGCTTGGAGGACGGCCGCTACCGCACCCTTGAGGAAGTCGGTCGTGAGTTCGGCATTACCCGCGAGCGCATCCGCCAGATCGAAGCCAAGGCCCTGCGCAAGCTGCGCCATCCAATCTACTCGCGCAAGCTCAAAGGCTATTTAGATTAGATCGGCCGCGCCGAGCGCGCCGCACGCATTCTCACCCCCTGTCCCTTGCGGAGGGGCTGGGGGTCTCATCATCCTGCCTCGGAAAACACCAGTGTCACGTTATGCCCACCAAACCCCAGCGAGTTGCTGATAATGTGGGCGACTCGCGCAGGGCGCGGCTCGTTTGGTACATAGTCGAGATCACATTCCGGGTCGGGCACATGGTAATTGATCGTCGGCGGCAAGATCTGGTCACGGACGGTCAGCACGGCGAACACCGCTTCAATTGCTCCCGCAGCGCCCAACAGATGACCAGTCGCGCCCTTCGTCGAGGAGACCGGGGGCGCCTTCCCGTCGAAGACGGCCTTGAGCGACTGCGTTTCGAGGCGGTCGTTCAAACGTGTCGATGTGCCATGGGCGTTCACTGCCGATATCTGGGAGGGTGCAAGCCCCGCATCAGCAATTGCCAGGCGCATCGCTCGTGTCGCTCCTTCCCCATCCGGAGACGGCTGGACGATGTGGGACGCATCCGCTGTCGAAGCATATCCGGCCATGACCGCCAACGGTTTCGCTCCACGTGACTGCGCGTGTTCGAGCGCTTCGAGAACCAGAACCGCTCCGCCCTCGCCAATGACGAAGCCATCGCGCTCGGCGTCAAACGGCCGGCTGGCATGCTCTGGGTCGTCATTGCGGTTGGAGAGTGCCCCTGCCGCCGCGAACCCGGCCACACTGGCGGGCGTCACGGCAGCTTCCGACCCCCCAGCCAACATCACATCGGCGTCACCGCGCGCAATCGTCGCGGCAGCCTCGCCGATTGCGTGGGCGCCACTCGCGCAGGCGCTCACCGTCGCCATATTTGGGCCGCGGGCGCCAAGCTGGATCGACACAATCCCCGAGGCCATGTCTGCCAGGAACATCGGGATGAAGAACGGGCTGACCCGCGAGGGACCTTTGGTCGACAGCGTGTGGATCCCCTGCTCAAAGGTTTCAATTCCACCCATCGCCGAACCGATTATGACACCCACACGGTCTGCGTTGGCGGCGGTGATGTCCAATGCCGCGTGCTCCAACGCCTCGCGTGCTGCCGCGACCGCGAACTGGATGAAGCGGTCGGTGCGGCGCGCATCTTTGGCATCGAGATATCGCGCAGGCTCGAAACCCTGCACCTCTGCGGCGATCCGCACCGGAAAGCCAGACGCATCAAAGCGCCGAATCTCCCGGACGCCACCCTCCCCGCGCAGAATCGCCTCCCAGGCTGCTTCCCGTCCGATCCCGACCGCGCTGACACACCCAACCCCGGTGACGACTACTGTCCGCCGAACGGCTTCAGCCACGGTGCAGCACCTCCGGATTCAGGCAATTCGGCGGTTCACCGCCGGTAAGCGCAGCGATCAGGTTCTCCACTGCAAGTGCCGACATCTTGCCACGTGTTGCATGAGTCGCACTGGCAATGTGCGGCACGATCGTGACGCGCTCGAAGCGATAGAGTGGGTGGTCAGCAGGCAGAGGCTCCGGGTCGGTCACATCGAGCCCAACCCCGGACAAGTGTCCCCGCTCCAGGGCGCGTAGCAGTGCGTCAGTATCGACTACCGGACCACGAGCCGTGTTCAACAGGATCGCATCTGGTTTCATAACGGCAAGTTGGTTGTCGCTGATGAGCCCGCGCGTGCTATCCAATAGCGGCACGTGCAATGTAACGATGTCCGACTCCCGCAGCAGGTCCTCGAGTGCGACTCGTTGGAACCGCTGGGAGGTGATGCGGTCGTCGGTGTAGATCACGCGCATACCGAGGGCGCCGGCGAGCGATGCCACCTCTTCGCCGATGCGCCCCAGCCCAACGACTCCGATCGTGGCCCCCAACAGGTCGCGGCCCAGGAAGCGCATTGGGTACCACGTCTTCCAGTCTCCCTGCCGTGCAGCAAGCGCTCCCGGGACGATCTGACGTGCGACTGCGAACAACAGCGCGATCGTGAACTCGGCCGTCGTCCGCGTGAGGACATTCGGAGTGGTGCAGACAGCCACGCCGCGCTGTGTTGCCGCGGGGACATCGATGTTGTCGTAACCAACCGCCAGGTTGCTGACGACTCGAAGCGTCGGGACGCGATCGAGGAGGTCTCCGTCGATCCGATCGGTGAGGAGCGTCAGCACCCCCGCCGCGCCGTTGAGCATGTCCAACAACTCCGCGCGCGCCGGGGGCAAGTCACTCTCCCACTCAACCACGTCGAACAACTGTCGCAGCCGTTCCACCGCCTCTGTGTGGATGCGCCGCGTTACCACTACCTTCAAGGCCACGCTTCCCCTTCCAGGCAGATCAGAACCGCCCAGCGATTCTAACCTCATCTGTCCACAACGACCCGATTGGAGGTTGGTATACTCAATCTTGGGGTGCGGCGAACCGGGATCCGCGCGGTGTTACAACGTTTTGAGCCAACGTCACTAGTATTCGAGGACGCCATGACCGATCTCATGGGGCCGGTCTGTGCGGTTCTCACCTGCGTGCGCAGGCTCGAAACTAGTTCGCGCGGTGAACCTTTGCCCACCCCGTTCACCTCCGTGCCGACCTGCGAGCACCCATGCACTATCTGATCCATGGTCCCAACCTCTTCGATGCGGAAGAGCGCGTTGCGCGGCTGCGTCAGGAGCTTGACCCTTCCGGATTCGGGACGACCGTCCTGGACGTACCACGTGCGAAGGTGTCCGATATTCAGTCGGCGCTGCAGGCGGCCCCATTCTTCGGTGGGAGTCGCATCGTCGTCGTGCGTGGTCCAGCCAGCGTGTCAACGCGGACGACATCGAGTGACGATGACGCGGAGGATGAAGACACTGCCGAGGACACGGCATCTGGCCGCAAGCTGGAGTGGCGTGATGTCGTTGAAATCCTGCCAACAACGCCAACGTCAACACAGCTCATAATCTGGATCAGCGGCGCCGCGCCAACGACACATGCCACGCTCAAATTTGCCCGCGAACACACCTGGAACATCGAGATCTTCCGCATCCCGCGTGGAGCGGAACTCATGGCTTGGGTGTCGAACCGAGTCACCCGGGAAGGCACGACGATCACGCCGGACGCCGTAGAACATCTGCTCGACCTGCTGTACCCCACATTGTGGCGCGGCGAGCAGCGCTGGGAAACAGGTTCGATCGATATGCGCCTGATCGCGAGCGAAGTCGCGAAACTGGCCTGCGGCGCAGATGCCACCGGCATTGACCGCCACCTGGTCGATGAGCTGGTCGTCGATCGTGGTGGCTACTCAGCCTTTAAGCTGTCGGACCAGCTGTTTGGCGGCAATCGCGAAGGGGCGCTCATCGAGCTCGAACGCATGCTGGGCGCCGGCGAGCCTGCCGAGCGAATTGTGCATCAGTTATCCGGCGATATTGGGTTGCGCTGGGCGATTGCCCAGGCCCGTGACATTGAACCTGACCTGGTTGCAGGTGCGCAGAAGACATCCGTCAACCGCGTCAACAATGCTCGGCGCCACAACGCAACCAGCAACACCAACGCTCTGGCCGCCTCGAGTGAACTGCTCCGTGCGGCCGAATGGGGCGTGAAAAGCGGCCGCATCAGAGACACGACCGCTGCTGTTGTCCCATTGGTATTGGAGATTTCCAACGCGTTCAGCCGCGTAGCGGCGCCCCGCAGTCCTCGTTAGGACGCGCTGCCCATCGCGTTGTACTTTGCCATCAGGCGCGACTTGCGGCGCGCAGCATTGTTCGGGTGCAACACACCCTTCGCCGCAGCACGATCGAGCTGGCTAATCGCGTTGGCAACCGCCGTCGCGGCGCCATCGACATTCCCGGCGGCGATCAGAGCTTCGGCCCGCCGTACCAGCGTGCGCGAAGCCGAACGATGCGTACGATTGCGGATGCGCCGGCGCTCCGCCACACGAACACGCTTCAGCGCGGACTTCGAATTCGCCAACGCCAACCCTCCCTGGAGCCCAGCATGCAGCAACCGCCCCAACGTTGGGGCGAGATAACCTGGAGATTTTACCGGCAAACGTTCTGGCGCGCAACTAACGTACAATCCGGGCGCTATGTCAGGTCCAACTGTCCCCCAGCGGGACGATCCACCACGTCCACGCTGGGCAAGCGGGTTCACTGAGCCACTGCCGTCGCTACCTTCGCACCCAACACCTCATGAACCTTCCAATGCAGCGCCTGACCTCTCAGGTGTTGCGCGCAATGCCCTTATCGTCGCATCCGCCTTTATCTTCAGCAGGCTACTCGGCATGGTGCGCGAGATGGTCATTGCCGCCCGTTTCGGGACAGCCGCTGACTACGACGCCTATGTCGCCGCGTTTCGCATCCCCGACCTGCTATTCCTCGTCGTGATGAGCGGAGCGTTCGGCAGCGCGTTCATCCCGATCTTCGGCGCGATGATCAGCCGGAAGAACCAGGAAGCGGCATGGCGGCTCGCGAGCGCGATTCTCAGTTACACGCTAGTTGCGCTCGGCATCGTTGCTGCCGTCGTGCTGGTATTCGCGGAACCGTTGATGCGCCATATCATTGCCCCAGGTCTTGCGCCTGAGCAACTCGAGCTAGCCACGCGTCTCACCCGCTTTCTCCTGCTGTCGCCACTCCTATTGGGCTTGGGCGCAGCCTTCAAGGGCATGCTCGAAGCGCAGGAGCGGTTTGTCCTGTCCGCCTACGCACCGGTCTTCTATAACCTCGCAATCGTCCTTGGCGCAGTGGCACTGGCCCCTCGGTTTGGAGTGTTCGGGCTAGCAATCGGTGTGATCGTCGGCGCCACGCTGCATGCGGGCCTGCAAGCAGTCGGTCTGTGGCTAAGTGGCATGCGCCTGCACTTGACGCTCGACCGTCGCGTCGAAGGCTTGGCAACAGTGGCGCGGCTGATGGCGCCACGGGTCCTCGGCCAGGCGGCGTTTCAGGTGAACTTCATCGTTATGACAAACTTTGCCTCGCGTGAGGGCGAGAGCAAGGTCGGCGCACTGAACTACGCGTTTCAATTGTTGATGCTGCCGTATGGTGTCCTCGCACTGAGCCTCTCAACCGTCATCTTCCCGATGCTCTCACGACAACACGCCGCTGGGCAATTCAACGCAATGCGACTGACGCTCGCCCGCTCCGTTGCGCCACTCGTCTTTCTCACCCTACCTGCTTCGGTTGCGCTCTACTGCTTTCGCACCAGTCTGGTCCAGGTGCTGTTCGAGTTCGGCGCATTTGACCGGCGCTCAACCGAACTCGTGTCTGTCGCTCTTGGCTACTTCGCGCTCGGGCTACTGGGACTGTCCGTCGTCGAGGCAATAACCCGAGCGTTCTATGCGATGCACGATACCCGCACACCAGTCGTCATCGCGGTCGTCACCATCGCCGTCAACATCGCCCTCTCAGCTGTTCTCGCGCCACGCCTCGGCCACGGTGGACTCGCGCTCTCGTTCGCGTTGACCTCGACATTGGAAATGGTTGCGCTCCTGTTCATCCTGCGTGGCCGCCTCCCTGGCTGGACAGCGACGATCCACGGAGCGCTCGCCCGCACCCTCGCGGCGACACTGTGCTTCCTGCCGGTAGCCTGGTGGATGGGCGGCATTCTGGCCGATGTCACCGACCCGAGCGTTCGGCGCGGCATCGTCGGGTACCTGCTGTTTGGGTATGGACTTGGCGCTGCAGGCCTGACCTATGCCGCATTTGCCTGGATATTCGGTGCGCGTGAACTTCGTGACGTCGCTACGCGCATACCAGTCATTGGTCGCCGGTTGACGCCACTGTTCGTCGCCCGGTTCGGGCCGGACGCCCGCTGACGGCGCCACACTTCGCTATACTTGCGGTTCGGCCTCGCTCCGACGGCGAGGCTGCACACTGTATGGAGCCCGAAGTCAAGCCATGATCGAGCAAAGTCGCATCCGAAACTTCAGCATCATCGCGCACATCGACCACGGCAAGTCGACATTGGCCGATCGACTGCTCGAGTACACCGGCACACTTTCCCAGCGTGAAATGGTCGACCAGGTGCTCGACTCGATGGACCTTGAGCGCGAAAAGGGCATCACCATAAAAGCGCGTGCTGTGCGCATGGCGTTTCGTGCTGCCGACGGGATCGAGTACGAGCTGAACCTGATCGATACCCCCGGCCACGTCGATTTTTCCTACGAAGTCAGCCGATCGCTGGCGGCCTGTGAGGGTGCGTTGCTCGTTGTCGATGCTGCCCAGGGGATCGAGGCACAGACGATCGCGAACGTCTATCTTGCCCTGGAGAACGACCTGGCGATGATCGCGGTGATCAACAAGATCGACCTGCCCAACGCGATGCCAGAGCGGGTACGCCATGAAGTCAGCGAACTCATTGGCCTGCTCGACGAGGAGATCATTTACGCCTCCGCGAAGGAAGGCCGTGGCATCCCCGAGATCCTCCAGGCAATCGTCTCGTCGATCCCTCCCCCATCGGGCGACCCACAGGCGCCGTTACGCGCGCTCATCTTCGATTCGCACTACGACCCCTATAAAGGAGTCATCGCGTATGTCAAGGTCGTCGATGGCGTCCTGAACAGCGGTGACCGTATCCGGCTGATGGCGACCGGCAAGGAATCGGAGATCATCGAAATCGGCGTGTTCCGGCCGAACATGACCGCCATCAACCAGCTTAGCGCCGGTGAAGTGGGCTATATCGCGACCGGCCTCAAGGTGGTGCGCGACTGCCAAGTCGGCGACACCGTCACACTAGCCGAACGTCCCGCAGTTGAATCATTGCCCGGCTACCGCCCAGCCAAGCCGATGGTCTTCGCCGGTTTCTACCCGGTGGATAGCGAAGACTATCCGATGTTGCGCGACGCACTGGAACGCCTGCAGCTGAACGATGCGTCCCTCGTGTTCGTGCCTGAGTCATCCGACGCGCTCGGGTTTGGGTTTCGCTGCGGGTTCCTCGGCTTGCTCCACATGGAGATCATCCAGGAGCGGCTGGAACGGGAATACGGCATCGACTTGCTGGCGACTGCACCGAGCGTTGAATACGAGGTCGTCAAGAACAACGGTGAGATTGTCGCCGTGGATAACCCGTCCGATCTGCCTGACCCCGGCGAGATCGCCGAGGTGCGAGAACCGTACATGCAGATCTCGATTATTGCTCCGGCCCGGTACATCGGCGTGATTATGGAGCTTGTTACGACGCGCCGGGGCACGTTTGAAGAGATGGAGTACCTCGATGAAGACCGCGTCCATCTCAAGTTCGGAATGCCACTCGGTGAGCTGATTATCGACTTTTACGACCAGTTGAAATCTCGGACGCAGGGATACGCCTCGCTCGACTACACGTTCGCTGGGATGCGTGCCGCCGATTTGGTCAAGCTCGATGTGCTGGTGAACGGCCAACCAGTCGACGCGCTCTCGATGATCACCCACCGCGATGATGCGTACTTTCGTGGCCGCGCGCTGGTGCAACAGCTGCGCAAGTTGATCCCACGCCAGTTGTTCGATGTCCCCGTCCAGGCGGCCATCGGCAGCCGCATCATTTCGCGTGAAACGATCAAAGCGCTGCGCAAGAACGTGCTTGCCAAGTGCTACGGTGGAGACGTCACCCGCAAGCGCAAACTGCTCGAAAAGCAGAAGGAGGGCAAGGCGCGCATGAAGATCGTCGGCAACGTCGAGATCCCACAGGAAGCGTTTATGGCTGTGCTGAGCCTGAACCAGGACGCAGCGGCGGAGCGCAACTAATGGGCGACCTCGTCGTTGTCGGTCTCGCCGGACGCAGCCGCAGTGACAACTGGCATGCGTTGCTGGCTGGCCGGCACGTTGTCGCGCGCAACCGGGCCGTTGCCAGTGCGACATTGCCCGAGGCCATCGCGATCTCGACCGATTGGGATGAGGCCCTCAATACAACACCCCCGCCAGATGCGATTGATCTCATCGTTTCCGACGTACTGCACCTTACGCAGGCCAGTGATGTCGCCTACCTCACCCCTGGTTTAGCGGCATTGGGTGATGTCGTCGTTGCCCGCCTGCTCGAGCGTGGAGTACGGCTCCAATTGTCGCCGGGTGACTTGCGAGTGTTGCCACTTGTCGCTGGCCCACACTTCGTCGTCGATGCGCTCGAGCTTGCTGAGGCAGAGGCGCGCGAGCCATTCCAAGGCACATTGCCGCTCCTCGATCCTACTGCTGCGATCGTCGTCAGCAACTGGTACGGCACGCTCGTGCCTGAGCTGGCGGCCCGGCGGCTCGCTCGCACGGGTCTGACGACGCAACCAATGGTTCCTGATGCGAACTGCTTCCTCTGCATCCCTCCACAGCCAGTTCTGGAAGCGAAAGCCTCGCTGGCAGCCTTGACACACATCGTCGCTCGCCTGCGCCGTTCCGATGGCTGCCCCTGGGACCGAGCACAGACCCCGCTGTCGTTTCTTCCATCATTGACTGAGGAAACGGACGAGCTGCGCGAGGCGATCGAACAGGGCGCTGCGGATCACATCGCCGAGGAAATGGGCGATGTCCTGGTGAACTTGCTTATGCAGGCCCAGATGGCGCATGAGCGCGGTACGTTCCACATCGCTGACGCGCTGAGCGCCGCGACAAGAAAGCTGGTGCGCCGGCACCCACATGTCTTCGCCGGAGCGCAGGCTGCAAGCGCCGACGAGGTGCTCGCGATCTGGAACGCGGTCAAGGCGGCTGAAAAGGCGAGCGCGCCACAATAGTTTCGCAAGGAACATGCACGAATATGGGGAGGGTATGACCACGAACAGGCACCGCGCGTACGCTACCGCAGGCGAGCTGCGCGCTTCAGATGCAGGTCGGCATGTGACATTGAAGGGTTGGATCAACCGGCGGCGCGATCATGGTGGTTTGATTTTCCTCGACATTCGCGACCGGTTTGGGCTGACGCAAGTCGTCTGCAACCCCGAACACTCCCCCACGGTGCACGAGATCGCGGAAACCGTGCGCCCTGAGTACGTTGTCGAGGTGCGCGGCACGGTGCGGCTGCGCCCAGATGGCACCCAGAACCCGAACATGGCTACCGGCGACATCGAAGTCGAAGTCGACCATCTGTCGGTCTACAACGCAGCAAAGACACCGCCGTTTGCGATTGCCGACACATCCGATGTGGACGAGTCCCTCCGGCTGCAGTACCGCTACCTCGATTTGCGCTCGCCGCGTATGCAGCGGAACTTGGTGCTGCGCAGCCGTATCGTCAGCCGCATCCGCGCCTACCTCGACGCACGTGACTTCGTTGAGATCGAAACGCCGATCCTGATCAAGAGCACGCCGGAAGGTGCGCGCGATTTCCTCGTGCCAAGCAGGCTGTATCCCGGTGAGTTCTATGCTCTGCCGCAATCTCCCCAACAGCTCAAGCAGTTGCTGATGGTCAGCGGCATGGACCGCTACTACCAGATCGCCCGCTGCTTTCGTGACGAAGACCTGCGCTCCGACCGGCAGTTGGAATTTACCCAGCTCGACCTGGAGATGTCGTTCGTCGACCGGGAGGATGTCCTCCAGCTCACCGAGGGCTTATTCACCGAGTTGGTGGAGTTAGCGGGCTTCGAGCTGCAGCAGAGCCCCTTCCCCCGTCTCAGTCACGCAGAAGCAATGCTGCGTTTTGGGTCCGACAAGCCTGATCTGCGCTTCGGCATGGAAATCCGTGATGTGTCAGATATCGTCGCCAGCAGTAGTTTCGGAGTGTTCGCCAACGCAGTAGCTTCGGGCGGGGTGGTGCGGGTCCTGGCTGTGCCAGGACGTGGCGCCATCACGCGTGGCCAGGTCGACGAGCTCACCAACTTTGCACGTCAGTTCGGCGCCAAGGGTCTTGCCTGGCTCGCACTTGAGGAGTCCGCCGGGTCGCTCTCGGCCCGCTCTCCAATCGCCAAGTTCCTTACCGATGAACTTGCCGCACTCGCCGAACGTTGCGGCGGCGTGCCCGGCGACCTCTTGCTGTTTGTCGCCGACAAGGCCGACGTCGCAGCCAATGTGCTCGGCCGCCTGCGCGAGCGTTTCGGGGCGGAGCTCAAACTGGC
>QEUZ01000084.1 GCA_003577355.1 Chloroflexota bacterium
TCCACAGGAGTGACCAGCACTATGCCGGTGCTGGGACCGTAGCAACGATTCGCAAGGCATCCGCAGAGAAGCCGATCTCCCCAGGCCACTCGATGTATCGACCATATGGGCTTACCCGCACCTGCGTAAAAAAGTGTTCGCCAACGAGGTAAAGACGCCTCCTTGCTGGATAGCCTCGCTGAAGTCGTGACCGGAGGTCGTCCTATCCTCCCAAACGATTTCGATCTTCGTCTGCTCGACAACGCGGACGTGCCGCATGTGCTCCAGCACTTGAGGCTTCTACTCCAATAGCGCGGTCGGGAACAGCGGTCTATAGCGCCATCCCCAACCACGTTTGGATCGTCGCTACCGCCCCTCGGTCAGCGAGCCTACCCGCGTCAGCCCGACGGTGGCGGCGCTCTTGCCGGCCTTTACTTCGGCGGTGAACGCCTCGCCGGATGGGTCTGCCAGCGTTTCGGCGGCGATGTAGGCGCTGTGGGCTGCGATGGCGGCGGCGACCTCGGCGTCGTCGGTGCGGTAGACGAGGCGGATCGTGTCTTCGATGCGCAGGCCGGCGTCCTTGCGGGCGTCCTGGATGCCGCGCACCACGTCGCGCGCCAGCCCTTCGGCCAGCAGCTCCGGCGTCAAGGTCGTATCCAGCGCAACCAGCAGGTCACGGTCTTCGGCGACGTTGAAGCCCTCACGCTCCTTGACATCGACCAGCAGCTCATCTGGCGTCAGGGTGAACCCACCCACCTCGACCGGCTGCCCGGCGCGGGCGAGCTGGGCCACCTGGGCCGGGTCGGCGGCGGCGAGGGCTGCGCGGAGCGCGCCGAGCTGCTTGCCGTACTTCGGGCCGAGCAGCGCGAGGTTCGGGCGGATGACGTAGTTGGCGTAGAGCGACGGGTCGTCGATCCGGCCGAGTTGCTTGACGTTCAACTCGTCCAGCAGCTGGTCCTGCATGCGTTCGATCGCCTGGTAGGTGGCCTCGTCGCGCGCCCAGACGAGCACGGCTGGCAGCGGCTGGCGCACCTTGGCGCTGGCTTTGCCACGCGCCGCGCGCCCCAGGTTGACCGCCGAGAGCAGCGCCGTCATGTCGCGGTCCAGCGCGGGGTCCACCTTGCCGGCGTCCGCCAGCGGGTAGTCGGTCAGGTGCACCGAGACCGGCGCGTCCGGGTCGATCGAACGCACCAGGTTGGCGTACATCTCCTCGGTGAGGAAGGGGATGAACGGGGCCAGCAGGGTCGTCAGTGTCGTCAGCACCTCGTGCAGCGTCAGGTAGGCGGCAGCCTTGTCACGGTCGGCTTCCGTCTTCCAGAAGCGGCGGCGGTTGCGGCGGATATACCAGTTGGAGAGCTCGTCGACGGTGAAGCGCTCCAGCACACGCGTCGCCGCCTGCGCGTCGTAGTCGTCCAGCGCGGCGCGCACCTCGCTGATGACCCCCTGCAAGCGCGAGAGGATCCAGCGGTCGAGCACAGTACGCTCGGCCAGCGGCACGGCGTTGGCCGGGTCGGCGGGGTTGAAGCCGTCCAGCGCGGCGTAGTTCACGAAGAAGGCGTAGGAGTTCCAGAGCGGCAGGATGAAGCGGCGGCGCACCTCGTCGCCGATCCCGTAGCCGAAGTTCAGGTTCTGGAACGGGTTGCAGGCACAGTAGAGCCAGCGCATCACATCGCTGCCCATGATGTCGGCTGCTTCATCGAACCAGATCGCGTTGCCGGCGCTCTTGTGCATCTCCTTGCCGTGCTCGTCACGCAGCAGGGCGAACCCCAGGCAGGTCTTGTAGGGTGGTTCGCCGGTGAGCGCTGCCGACTGGGCCAGCATCGAGTAGAACCAGTTGCGGAACTGGCCGGGGAACGACTCGGTGATGAAGTCGGCTGGGAACCACTTGCGCCACTCTTCGCGGTCCTCGAAGTAGCCCATTGTTGAGAACGGCACGATGCCGGCGTCCAGCCAGGGGTTGCCGACATCCTTGATCCGGCTGAGCGGCGCCCCGCAGCCTGGGCAGGCGATCTTCACCTCGTCCACCCACGGGCGGTGTGGCGAGTGCCCGTCGAACGCCTCCCAGCCCGCGACGGCGCGCTCCCGCAGCTCTTCCTTGGAGCCGATGACCTCGAATGTCTTGCAGGCGGCGCATTCGTAGATCGGCAGCGCCAGCCCCCAGTAGCGCTTCTTCGAGATCATCCAGTCGTCCATATTGCGCAGCCAGTCCAGCTCGCGGTCCATCCCGAACTCGGGGATCCAGCGGATCTGGCGGGTGATGTCCATCATCAGGTCGCGCATGCCGTCCATCGAGATGTACCACTCGTCCACCAGCCGGAAGACGAGGTCGGTCTTGCAGCGCCAGCAGGTGGGGTAGCGGTGGGTGTAGTCGTGGTCGCGGTAGAGCAGCCCCTTCTCGCGCAAGCTGACGATGATCGGCTCGGCCACCGCTTCCACCGACATGTGGGTGAGCCAGTCGAAGCCGGGCTGGTAGACCCCGAACTCGTCGATCGGCGCGACGACCTCCAGCCCGTGCTCCTTGGAGAGCTTGTAGTCCTCGCGTCCGCAGCCGGGCGCAGTGTGGACGATGCCAGTCCCCTCCTCGGCCGCGACCTCATCCCAGGCGATCACCCGGTGCTGCTGGCCGCTGTTGGCCGGGAACTCGTCGAACGGCCCCCGGTAGCGCCGGCCAACCAGCTCGGAACCTGGCGCTTCGCGCAGCAGCTCGTACTCCCCCTTCAGCGCATGCGGCACGGCCTGCTTGGCCAGCCAGAAGCGACGGTCCCCCTGCTGCACGAGCACGTAGGTCAACTCGGGGTGCACCGAGGCGGCGACGTTGGCGGCCAGCGTCCAGGGGGTCGTCGTCCAGATGAGCAGCGCCGCTCCCTCTGGGTCGTCCTCCAACGGGAAGAGGAGATAGACCGAGCGGTGGGTGCGGTCCTGGTAGCCCTCGTTCAGCTCCATTTCGGAAATGCCAGTGCCACAGCGCGGGCACCAGGGCATAACATCGTCCCCTTTGTAGACCCAACCCTTTTCATGGCAGGTCTTCAGGAAGCCCCAGATGGCGTAGTTATTGCCGTCGGACATCGTGTAGTACGAGTTGTCCCAGTCCATGAAGTTGCCGAGGCGCTTGGTCTGCTCGGTCTGCACACCGGCGTACTTCCAGACCCGCTGCTTGCACAGCTCCACGAAGCGGTCGATGCCGAAGGCCTCGATGTCGCGCTTGTTGGAGAAGCCGAGCTCCTTTTCTACTTCGACTTCCACCCACAGCCCCTGGCAGTCGAAGCCGTTCTGGTAGCGCTGCTTGTGGCCGAGCATCGTGTGGTAGCGCACGTACAGGTCCTTGTAGGTGCGCCCCCAGGCGTGGTGCACACCCATTGGGTTGTTGGCAGTGATCGGCCCATCCAGAAACGACCAGCGTTCCGGCGAGTCGCTGTTCTTCGCTAGATACGCCTCGACCACGCCATCCGCGTACCACCAGCGCAAGGTCTCGCGTTCCATCGCCGGGAAATCGGCGCGGGTATCGACCTGCTTGAATGTTGCCTTCGCCGTCTGTGCCATCGTGCATCCCCTCAATAACCGAACAGAAATGGAAAACGCCCGCCCTCTCGATTGAGGACGGGCGCTACAATGCCCGCGGTACCACCTCGGTTGGCCGCGCACGGCGGCCCGCTTGGGGACCTCGCTGAGGTCCAGCCAGGGTAACGGGCGGCACACCCGGCCACGTCTACTTGGGGTGAACCCGTTCGGGTGGCAGCTCGGGAAGGATGTTCGGCGTCGTGCTCCGCTGCCCGGCTTCCACCTTCCCGGACTCGCTTGCCGGCCCCACGACGCCTACTCGGTTCCGTCTTCGCCGATGCGTGCAACTCTGTGTCATAAAGGATAGCAGATGGCGTCGGCGTACCAGCATTGGCCTGTTCCGTGCGCGGATACCACACATTGCAAGACACAGATGGCGCGCATCAGCGCTGCGTCGCTGGCCACAGCACCCTGGAACGGGCAGCCAGTGCGCCCGTCCCCAGAGCAGACGTTGCACCGCGCCCGTTGAAGGTAACGCAGGCGAGGGAATAGCCCCCGCATTCCGTGGCGCGAGGTCGCCACCCCGAGGTTGGAGTGGAGCGCATGGAGACGCCAGCGGTCCTTCGCGTGGCGACGCTGAATATCCGCAACACATCCGACCGCTGGCATGCGAGGAGACAGTTGCTCGTGCGCCAGTTCGTGGAGCTGGAGCCGGACCTGTTCGGGGTCCAGGAGGTGCGCCGCATCCCCCGCCAGGCCGCCTGGATCGCCCGCGAGGTGAACGCCCAAGTGGAGCATCCGTATGTCTATCGCGCGAACTGGAAGACCGGCATTATGGGGTGGCGGGAAGGGATCGCGATCTTCTCACGGCTGCCGATTCTGCGTCACGACGAGCTTGACTTACGGGGCGGGCGCCGCGTTGCCCAGCGGCTGGTCGCCCGCACACGCGACGGCGCTGAGCTCGTCTTCTGCAATACCCACCTGCACCATGCGCTGAAGCCAACCGACATCCGCCTGCGACAGGCCAGTCGTATCCTTGCCTGGCTCGCAGACGATCAGGCTGCGCCGGTTGTCCTTGTCGGCGACTTCAACGCCCCGCCCACCGACCCAACCATCGCAGCGATCACGGAACGACTCCGCTCCGTCTACTTCGCGGTTCACGCGCGTGAGCCGGAACGGACGGTCCCCACCCCGTTGAGCCGGCGTGATGATTCGGAAGGGCAGGTCATCGACTTCATCTTTGCAAACGACCGCATCGTCGTCCATCGCGCCTGGCGCACCTTCGAGGAGCCAGACGCCGACGACGCGACCTTGACCGCCTCGGACCACTACGGGCTGGCAGCCGACATCAGCGTGCGACCATGAGCAGGAGCATGAGGAGCAGAGGCCCAGCGCTGTAGTAGGGCGACAGTGCGTCACCCACACACCTGGCGCACCACCGCGAGAACTTCCGCACCCGCAACCGGCAGCGGCTCGGCGCACCGACCCGCGACTGCGTCTGTCGCTGGCTGCGCTCACGTCAACGCAGCCAGCACACCGTTGGTAGCGATGCTGAGGCGCCGGGCGAAACTGACGGGGTTGAGGTTGTAATGCCGGTTCGAGACGAAGGCAATGGTGATCTCGGCGGACGAGTCGTGCCAGAGGGTGCAACCGGTGGCTCCCCCGTGGCCGAAGCTGCCGGGGCCGAGCAGGTCCCCCTCGCCGGAGGCGGCGGCGTCGAGCTCGAAGCCCAGCCCCCAGGCCGGCGCGCCGGGGATGCTGACGTGGTTGCTGGTCATGGCACGCACCGTACTGCGCGAGAGCACCCGGTAACCATCGAGCATGCCCCTATTGGCGAAGAGCAGCCCGAAACGCAGCAGATCCGCCAGGGTGGCGACCACTCCGAAAGCGGGGTGCCCCAGACGCAAGGCATACGGAGAGTTGTACATCGCGCCATCGGTGCCCCAGCCGAACGCCCCCGGCGCCTGGGCGATGAACGGGAACCACTCCGGCGCCGGTTGCAGCGAGGTGTGCTGCAACCCAGCCGGCTCCAGCACCAGCGAGCGCACCAGCTCCGGGAACGGGACGCCGGTGACGGTGGCCGCCACCTTGCCGAGTAGTGCAAAACCGTAGTCAGAGTACTGGTGGGCGCTGCCGGGGGCATGGTCGAGCGGATACTGCTGCCCCTCAGCGATGAGTGCATCGAGCGGCGTCTGGTCGATCAGCAGCTCCTCCATGTTTGGAGATTCGTAGAGCAACCCGGAGGTATGGGTCAGCAGTTGCCGCAGGGTGATCGCGTCGCGGCGGTCGCTGCCGTCGCCCGCGAACTCCGGCAGCACCAGATGCACCGGCAGCGACAGGTACAGCTCGCCTCGTTCCACTAACGCCATCACCGTCGCAGCGGTGTAGAGCTTGGAGATCGAGGCCAGCGGCCAGTAGACGTGCGGCCCAGCCGGCAGCTCGGGCCGTGCGTGCCCGGCATACCAGGCTGCCACCGGCTGCCCGGCAACCCCAACCGCCAGTGCGGCGGCATCCGTCTCACCATCGCTCACCAAGCGCTCGATGCGCGCGAACACCTGCTCCAGCTTGCCAGTCTCGTCGTAGCCTGCCCCCATCGAGCTTCTCCATACTGCATGTCCCTGCGTGGGACACCCACCTACTGCACGCTCACGCGCGGATTATGCAAGCGCCGCGCGCACCGCTGCGAGTAGTTCCGCATCGTCTGTCATTGTCAGGTAACCGCGTGCATCCGGCGCCGGGTCCAGGACGGTGACCCCCCACGAGCGCAGGCGCGTGACCGATTCGCGGGCAACCGGGTGCGCCCAGAGCGGGTCGTTGACCGAGACGGCGACAATCACGGGCGTGCCACGGCCAATTGCCTCAGCAACCACCGAGAGGGCCAGCGAATCGGCGATGCCGCCGGCCAGCTTATTGAGGGTGTTGAACGAACACGGCGCGACCAGCACCACACCATCCGGCGGGCGAGGCAGGATCGCCTCGTCGAAATAGCTTTCGACGACGCGCACCCCCGCCACCAGCGCCAGTTCACGCGGGCTCACGACCCGCGCTGCGTTAGGGGTCTGCAACACCAGCAGCGGCTGGGCCAGTGCGGCCAGTTGCGCCGCAATCCCGGGCGCGCGCCGGGCGGTGCCCGCGCCGGAGATGACCAGATAGAGCATCGCTAGCGCACGCCGATCCCCATCAGCAACCCGTTCTCCTTCATCGCGGGGCTGGTGGTGAGGAACAGCACCCGTCCGGTCACCGGGCTACGGATCTCGTCCAGCTGCTGCCCGGTGAGCGAGCCGATCGTGCCCACCACATCCCCCGCCTGCACTTCCGACGATACCGCGACGGTTGGGTAGAACATGCCGGCGGTCGGGGTATAGAGCCATTCGAATTTGGAGAGCACGGCCGGCTCGACTTCCGGCGGGGGCGGGGCGTCGCCGATCATCTCCAGGTGGCCGAGCAAGCGGCGGATGCCGGTGACCAGCAGCGCCGTCGGCTCTGCCTCCAGCAACCCAATGCCGCCTGCCTCGGCAATGAAGCTCGGGATGCCGCGCGCGACGGCAGCGGCGTTCGTCGTTGTGCCAGGCGACGGCTGCACTGGCCGCGTCGTCACCAGCAACCACGGCAGCCCGAATGCCTTGGCATATTCGAACGACTTGCGGTGCGCCTCCGTCTCACCCCCGGAGCAGATCGAGAACGGCTCCAGCGCCTCGACCATGTCGCCGCCGTGCAGGTCAACATACGCATCGGCCTGGTCGATGAACTGCGTCGTAAACGCCCAGGCGAGCTGCTCGCTGTAGGTGCCGTCGGGTGTACCGGGGTAGAAGCGGTTCGGATTCTTCCCATCCTGCGGCATCGTGAACATGGCCCGCTCGCGGAACATGGGCAAGCTCACGACCGGCACCACGACGACCGTACCACGCAAGGTGGCCGGGTCGAGGCTGGCGCTCGTCTCGATCGCTGCCTGGATCGCCGGGTACTCGGCGCCGTGGATACCAGCACTCACGAGCAGCGCTGGCCCCGGCCGCGCACCGGTGATCGAGGTCACCGTCCAGCGCTCCCCGGCCAACGCCGGGCCAGGCAGGCCGACCTCGTGGTGCACCCGCGAACCCCGCTCCCGTGGCCCCAGAATCGGGAACCTGCTCAGATCGTCGGTCATGGTCACCCTCGCCCTTCACTCGCAATACGCCACAGCAATCATGCCGCCGATTGGCTGCGCTGGCGAGGGGGCCGGTGGTCATCAGCGCTGCCGATCGGTCGTTTGTCCGGAGTGTGCGGAGGAGTGTTGCAAGGTGTCGAGGACGCATGCGCTGCACCAGGGATGGCGGATATCGCAAGGCGATCAGCGCATCGCGCTGGAACATCGCCGAGGCAGGGTGCGTTCCGCGGAGAACGACAACCCGTTCGGGCTGCTGCTGATCCAGCTCAGGTAGTGCTGGCCGATGTTGCCGAACTCGACTTGATATTGGGCGGGGTTGTCCGGCGTGTAGGTGAGGATGCGCCGCTCGAAGACTTGCACGAGCACGTCTCGCTCGGTTCCACCAACGGTGGCCCTGATCCAGAACGGTTCCGAGATTGGGAAGCCGAGCACGTAGACCCAGTCCACCCCGACATCCGGCCGCAAGCCGCTGTTCGGGCTGTTGGCCCAGTTCCAGAAGACGCTCGCCATGTTGTGGCCGGTTTCGCTGCGGTAGTGCGCTAGCGTCACCCCACGGCTGTCGGTGCTGGAGAGCGCGCCCGTGCCGGAGAGGAACGCGGTCGCCGGCTCCCCGGTGCGGTCTGGCGCGCGGTTGCTCACGCCATCGGTCGTGACATAGGGGGCCAGCGTGGCGTAACTGGGTGTGCCGGGGTTGTTGCTGGGGTCGCCAGCGACAAGCTGCGTGGCCGGCGCGCGTTGCTCGAAGCGCGCGTCGCCGCGCTGCACCCGACCGGTGATCAGCTCGGACGCCAGCAAGCCGTTGGTAACATAGAAGATCGAACTGCGGTCCCCACCTGGGTCGTTGATCTCCATACGGCTCTTGTCGTAGTAGCGTACCCTGCGCACCCCGCCCGGACTCTCACTATAGGGTTCGTCGCGTTCGGCGTTGACCGTCGGCCCCCAGAACCAGGAATAGCTGGCTCCGCCACTCGCCACCAGCGCGTCGGTCGTCGCCCAGACCGCATCGAAGGCCGTGCCATCGAAGGGGGCTTCCACGTAACTGATACGACGGATCGAGCCGGGGCCGGTCTGCTGCCCGGTGTTGTCCAGCGCGACATCGACGTAGTACAGGGCGCCTTCCGGCCCGACTTTCAGGTCCACGATATCCCCATACGGCCCATCCAGCGTCCCGTCGGTCGGCTCGAAGGCAAGACTGCCGCTCACCGCCCCGTTCGCGTCGAATGTCAGTCGCCTGATCCAGTTCTGCGCATAGTCAGCGTAGAAGTAGCTCCCCTGGTACTCAGGCGGAAACTGCGCGCCACGGTAGACCAGCCCACCGATGATCGAGGCGTCGCGGTTGCCGCGCGGGTAGCTGAAGATCGGGTCTGTCATCCCTGCCGTCGCGCAAGTGCCTTCACAGATCAGCCAGCCATAGTTCGCGCCGGCCAGCCCCAGGTTCACTTCCTCGACGGAACTGCTGTCGCCCCCGCCGACGTCGGCGATGTATATCGCGCCGGTCAGCGGGTCGAACGAGAAACGGAAGGGGTTGCGCAGTCCACGCGCCCAGATCGCATCGAGGTTCGGCCCACTGCCGTCGACGAACGGGTTGTCGGCTGGGACCGTGCCGTCGCGGTTGATCCGCAGGATCTTGCCGTGGTAACTGTCCAGCCGCTGGGCGCCATTGCTGGAACCGGGTGCTGGGTCGTCGTTGAAGCCGGTGGAGATGTACAGCTTGCCATCCGGCCCGAAGGCGAGGTTCCCGCCATGGTGCCACCAGGCTGCGTCGACGTTGTCCTGCCACAGCACGGCTTCACTGTGCAGGTCCACCGTGTCCCCGGTGGCGGTGAAGCGCGAGACCCGGTCGCGCAGCGGGACGTTCGCGGTGTAGAAGAGGTAGACATAGCCGTTGCTGGCGAAGGCAGGGTCGAGCGTCAGCCCCACCAGCCCACGTTCACCGTGTTCGATATTGATGTTTGTCAGCTGCAGGAACGGCGTGGCGGCCACTGCCGTTTCGCCCGCTGGGACAAGCTTGATCGTCCCACCACGCTCGGCGACCAGCATGCGGCCATCCGGAGTGAACGCCAGCGTCGTCGGCTGGGTCAGCCCGGTGAGCACGGTAGTGTTCTGGAAGCCGGGTGGTGGCGCGCCGAGCGCGGGACTTGGCACAAGCGCGACAAGACTTGATTGCACAATCAACAACACCACCAGCACACGACGCAGCAGGTATATGCCACGGCGTGTGCTGATGTATTCGAGTCTCACCACTCCCACTCCTGATGCGACGCCAGAGAATTTGGAATGAGAGCCCAACCTCGCTCCTGCACCTATGATCCGCCGGCCGGACCGATGTACGTCGAGCGGCGCGACTCGAAGGCGTCAAAGTAATAGGTACCGCGCGTGCCACTGTCGACGCCGGCCACTGGGCCCAACCGTACCTGATCGATGCGACGCGTGTCGTTGTCCACTCCGGCCAGGTTAGCGACCTGCGCACCATCGATCCAGAACGTCAGTCCGCCGTTGTTTGCTCCTGCCGCAGTTGCAGCCCGCCAATCCAGCTCGACCACATGCGGGGCGTCACTGATCGTCAGCCAATTCGTCTGCGTCCAGGTGTTTGCGTCGTTGCGCAGCGAGGCGCGCAGCGCGTATGCGCCGCTTGCGAAGCGAAACTCAACCCGCAGTGCCACCGTGGAGGAACCATGATACCCATAGAAGATGTAATGCGCGTTCCCGGCGGCCATCGTCAGCGAGTTTGGATCGAAGGAGAAGCGCATCCGATAGCGTGTTTCGGCGTTCGGCCGGGCATCGGTGACGTAGATGCCGCCATTGCTGTCGATGACTGCCTGCAGGCCGTACAACCCCACAAGCGCGGCGCCGGTCGTTACACGCAGGTCGCCGCTGTCGACCACGCTGGATGACCAGGCAGCCAGGTTCCCCGACTCAAACCCATCCGAGAAGATGACATCCGGATTTTGCGTCGGCGTCGGACTTGGAGTTGGACTTGGAGTCGGACTTGGAGTCGGGGTCGCGGTGGGACCCGGTGTAACGGTTGCAGTTGGGCTTGGGGTTGCGGTCGAGGTCGCGGTGGGAGTAGCACTCGGAGCTGGTGATGGAGTTGCAGTCGGTGTCACAGTCACGGTCGGGGTCGCGGTCGGTGTCGCGGTCGCGGTCGGGGTAGCCGTTGGACTCGGCGTCGAGGTAGCGGTTGGGCTTGGCGTCACCGTCGCTGTCGGGCTGGGAGTTGCGGTAGGCGTCGGGCCGGCAACGAACGTGCCGCCACCGAAGTCGTCCAGAAGCGCGTTACCGGCGCCGCTCAGCCAGAGCCCGATGTACCCGCCCCCGGCCGCGTAGGGCCAGCCGGCAACGCTTCGACTGGCCAACAGATTGCCGTTGCGGTAGACCGTTACCGTGCCATCGGCCATCGCTCGCGCCCCGAAACGGTCGCCATTTACCAACGTCACCGGTATATCCGCCCCGCGCTGGACCCACCCTTGCGCGCTCGCGAAGGTCCAGACCTGGACGCGTCGGTTCACTGGGTCGTACCAGACCTCGATCAGCCCCGCGCCCCACCAACTGTTGCTCTGCGACTTGAGCAGCAGGTCCATTTCCGCCCCCGCCGAGTCGATCGTGGTGAACGTGACAAACACCTCCTGATCGGGACCGAATGAACTTGCTCTCCAATAGATGTCGCCCCCAGCGCCGACGTCGACCTGGTTGCCAACCAGTGCGAATCCGCTGGCACTGCCGCCCCAACCCGCGCCCAGCGAGCCGTTGGCCCGGTTGAAGGTGTCCAGGATCCCTGTTGCCGGAAATCCAGTGGGACTGACCGTCGCCGTCGGACTTGGAGTCGGCGTGGCCGTTGCCACTGGCTGGTACAGGGCACGGTAGGTCCGGTCGGCCTCAGGAGCGACGATGACGTGCTGGGCTGTTCCGCCATCTGACCATGACACAAAGGAGTAGAGCGTGCCACCTAGCGATTGCTGGAGCGGTGCGGTCAGTGTATGGGTGAACCCGATCAACGTGTCGTGGGTAAACGGGGCTACCAGCGTGCTCTGATCGATCGAAAGCGACAGACCAGGCGGGTCGCTCTCGATCGTCAGGTTGACCTTGTCTGGATAGATGAAGGTTGATGCCGAGCTCTGCAGACCGTCCTGGTCTGTCACGGTAACGATGAACTCGTACGACGTTGTCCCGCTGAAATCGTGTCCACTGATCGGGATGTCGAAGGTTGCCGATGAACCGCTGAGCGGACCAGCGGCCGGGTGGACATGGCCGGCATGGTGGAACAACACCGTCCAGGAATAGCTGGAGTCGGACAACGGTCCATCATCTGTGGCGCTCGCTGCCATGGCGATCACGTCGCCGCCTCGGAATGGCGCATTTGCTTGTGGAGCGGAGATGGTGACCTGGGGAGCGACCCCAACGGTTATCGTCACCGGCGTCGAGAAGGTCTCCAGTTGGCCATCTGAAACGCGCACGCGTGCCTGATAGACGCCGGGCGTCAGGTAGGTATGGTTGACCGTCGCTCCACTGCCGGTCGTGGAATCACCGAAATCCCACGCGTAGGTCAGCGGTGCTCCTTCTGGGTCGCTAGCACTGGCGGAGAGCGTCACGGCCAGAGTTGGCCCCGGCCCCGAAGACGGCGTGGCCGTAACGGACGACAGGACCGGAGGCTGGTTGGCGCCGGCATAGCTGATGCGGTGGACCGAGCCAGGACCGGTCTGCTGCCCGGTGTTGTCCAGCGCAATGTCTACGTAATATAACGCGCCGTCCGGGCCGACCTTCAGATCGACAATCGCCCCGTATGGCCCGTCCAGCGTCCCATCCGCAGGCTCGAACGCCAGGTTCCCACTCACCGCCCCGTTCGCACCGAAGGTCAGCCGTCTAATCCAGTTCTGCGCGTAGTCAGCATAGAAGTAGCTCCCCTGATACGCTGCCGGAAACTGCGAGCCACGATAGACCAGCCCACCGGTGATCGACGCATCCCGGTTACTATGCCCGTAGCTGAAGATCGGGTTCGTCATTCCTGCCGTCGCGCAACTGCCCTCACAGATCGGCCAGCCATAGTTCGCACCGGCTATCCCCAGGTTCACTTCCTCAATAGAACTGTTGTCGTTCCCGCCCACGTCCCCGATGTACATCGCGCCGGTGGTTGGGTCGAACGAGAAGCGGAAGGGGTTGCGCAGTCCACGCGCCCAGATCGCATCCAGGTTCGGCCCAGCGCCGTCGACGAACGGGTTGTCGGCTGGGACCGTGCCATCGCGGTTGATCCGCAGGATCTTGCCGTGGTA
>QEUZ01000085.1 GCA_003577355.1 Chloroflexota bacterium
CAGGTCGCCGCGTCGCAGGGCGGGCATACGCCGGTTCGTGCCAAGGATGACCCCGGCGCAGAGCGGGCTCATGATGTGCACCGTTTCGGTAGCCGGCTCGTGCAGGCGTGAGGCGGCGACGATGTGGTACTCAACTGTCTTCGAGGCGTAGGGCAGCTGGTTCTCCGAGAAGTCAGCATTGACCCAAACCTTACCGAGGTCTCGGCGGACGGCGCCAACCGTGCCGAGCAGGACGCCGGCGTTGCCGATGATCGCGCGGCCCGGCTCGATCCAGAGTTGCGGGAAGGGCATCCCGGCGGCTTCAAACGTCTCGCGCAGTGCACCAGCGGCGGCGCGCACGAAGTCGATGGTGTCGTACTGGTTACGCCGCAGGGTGCGCGATTCCGGGTCGCGCTGGCGAGCGTAGCCGCCGCCGACATCGAGCACGGCGGGAGCGAAGCCGGTGGCGCGCCAGAGGGCGACAACGTGTTCGCCGACAGCAGTTGCCCAAGTGGCGTAGAAGCTCGGGTCGGCATGGCCGCGGCCGAAGTGGCTGTGGTAGCCCTCCAGGTGCAGGCCGGGGGTCGCCAGCACGCGTGGGATCAGCTGCGTCGCGGTCTCCTGGGTGAAGCCCCAGGGCCATTCGCTGATGACATCGAGCACGCTCTGCTCGTCGGAGAAGTAGTCGGCCTGGAAGGCGGCCAGTGCGCGTGGCAGGGTGCGCAGGCGCAACGCCACTCGCGCTTCGACGCCAAGCTCGGCGGTCAATTCGGCCAGCATGTCGATCTCATCTTCGGAGTCGATGTTGATCGTGACGCCGAGCAGCAGCCCGGCGCGCAGTTCCGCGCGGGACTTGCTGGCCCCGTTCATCACGATCTTGCGCGGGTCTGCGCCGCCGGCGAAGGTAGCATACAGCTCCCCTTCGCCAAAGCAGTCTCCACCGGCCCCTTCCTGATGCAGGATAGCGCGGATGGCCAGGTCGTTGTTGGCCTTGATCGCGTAGAGCACATTCACTGGCGCCGGCCAGGCGTCGGCGAGCGCAGCGTAGATGCGTCGGAAGTTGGCGCGCAGGGTGTCTTCAACGATGACATAGAGCGGCGAGCCGTACTGCTCCAGCAGCTCGCGGGCTGAGCAGCCGTTGATCCAGAGCATCCCCTCGGCGTCGGCGCTGAGGCGGTCGGTTTCGGTGAGCAACGCTTCGAACGCTCCCGATGTAGCGGCGGTCGTGGTGGACATCGTTCGCTCCCTCCCTGCTGCGGTTGCTGCTGAGACTACTACAGCATGCCGCGCAGTGGCACAGGTTGCTCGTATCATCTGCCGCAACAGAGAGAGGATGGGTGGCGATGTACGACAAGCTGATTACCGGTGGACATCTGTTGACGATGGCAGGCGATGGCGCGGGGTTCATTGAAGACGGCGCGGTGGCGATCACCGGACGCACGATCGTCGCGGTGGGGCCGCGTGCCGAGGTCGAAGCGAACGATCGGGCGCGCGAGGTGATCGACGCGACGAACATGCTGGTGATGCCGGGGCTGATCGACGCGCACCTGCACTCGGCGGCGACGCTGGGACGCGGCTGGGCGCAGGAGGTTGCCACCTGGATGGCCAGCGCCTACGGCCCGATGATGCGTCACCTGGACGACGCCGACGCTCCCACCGGCACGATGCTTGCGCTGATGGAGGGTGTACGCAACGGCACAACCACCTTCGGCGACTGGGAGGCGCCGATGGATGCGATCCTGCACAGCCACGTTGCGATGGGCAACCGCGCGGTCGTCTGCGAAGGCATCTCCGAGCTCAATTGGGCCAACCGCGACGAGTGGATCAAGGCTGGCTGGAAGCCGGGCGACCCAACCCCGCTCGACCCGGCAATGGGCGAGCTGACGCTTCAACGTGAACTCGACTTGTACGAGAAGTGGAACGGCTACGACAACGGGCGCATCCGCACGATCCTCGGGCCGCACGCCGCCGACTTCCTGAGCACCGAAATGCTCTTGCGCGTGCAGCAGGAGGCGAAGAAGCGCGGCTGTCTGATGCACCTGCACACCGCCCAGGACGTGCGCGAGAACAACGCTACTCTGGCGCGGGCCGGACTGCGCGCTGTGCCCTACCTCGATTCGATCGGACTGCTCGGGCCGGACGTGATCTGTGTGCACCTCTCAACGACGACGCCAGAGGAGGTGGAGCTGGCGGTGCGCCGTGGTGCGCGCATGACCTGCTGTAGCAATTCCATCGGGATCATCGACGGGGTCGTGCCGCCTGCACGACTGTTTAGCGAACTGGGAGGCACGGTCGCGCTTGGCTCCGACCAGTCGCCGGGGAACAACTCGCACAATATGTTCGCGGAAATGCGCGCGACGGCGATGTACGCCAAGGTGAAGGCGGAGAGTCCGCTGCCGATGCCGGCCTGGCGGGTACTGCGTATGGCGACGATCGACGGCGCGAAGGTGCTGGGGATCGACGACATCACCGGCTCGCTGGAGGAGGGCAAGGAAGCGGACCTGATCCTGCTGGACCTCACCCGCCCGCCGCTGGCACCGCTGCTGACGCGCCCGGCCCGCAACATCGTGCCGAACCTCGTCTATGCCGAGACCGGCTCGAACGTGCGCCTGACGATGGTCGCCGGCAACGTGATTTACCGCGACGGCGAATACACCAATGTTGACCGCCACGCCGTCTTCGCCGAAGCGACAGCCGCCGCCGCACGCTTGCAGGATGCGGTTGCGGCGGACCCGGTGACGGCGACGCTGCCGATTGTGGAATTGACGCGGGAGGGGCGGATATAGCGTCCGAGCCGTGATCCACTAACGGCCTGACGCGAAACCTCGCGCTGAACTGGTCGACCCACATCAGCATCGACCGCGTCATCGATTATGATCTCAAGTACCCGTCCAGCACGCGCCGCACACATCTGCGTTGGCCGAGCAAGTTCGTGTGAAGCGCGCATCGACCACTGCCGCCCGCCGCGTCCTCGCCTGCCACGCGGGGGCGGCGACTGCGCGTATTGATGGCTCGTCCGCTCGCTGTGCTGGTTCTTGAAGAGAAACGGTAAGACGCAATGGCTGCCGACCTGTCGAACGGCGAGAGCGGCGCGTTGCGGTGCGCTGACACAGTGCTTCATCGCGCTCGACGCCGAAGATGTCTTCGTGTGCTCAACGATAGGGCGGCCAAGAGACATCGGCGGCCTCCCTCGGTCTGCTTGGCAGGGCACGACATCGTGCATGAACCGTTTGCTCCTACCGGTCAAACCTCCTTCATCGGTGAGAAACAGGGCAATCGCTTCCAAATGTGTTAGTTCTCCTGTTTGTAGTGCGACGCGGGGTTGGTTACGGCATACTGTATCTCCCGCTGAGGCTGTGGGTGAAGTAATTCGACGTTTTGTAGAACATCTACCATCAAGTTACCATATAACGTGTCACAAAGTAAGATTCAATTGCTCTATAGTGAAAATGATAGTTGTAACGATTTTGTAACACTATGCACTAGACTTATGCGGCTTCTTTTTCCCTCTGCCTATCCTAGTAGTACCGGCACGGTGCTACGGATAGGGGAAGCACATGAACGTCCGGCAACGAATTCTCAACCTCGGGTTTGCTCTCGTCATCGCCCTATCCGCGCTGGCAGTCAACGCTCCCTCGGCCGAGGCAGCGTAGACGACGCACACGTCGAATGCATACATCGTCACCGACCTCGGCGGTGAGGTGCGCTTCCTGGCTAGGAATAAGCTCTGGTACTACCCCTACAGCAGTTACTTCGACGTCGATTGGACCGATCTCCTCATCGATGTCTACACGCATGGCAACACGCTGTACTGTGCCATGTGCCACTGGACGCGCAACAGCCCATGGCCGTACGACCAAATCAACGTCGATGACAACAACCCCTCCACGTTCTACTACGAGAACACCCCGGCTTGGGCCGAGGTCTATGTAGGGCAGTGGGATAGCTTCTACTGGGGGAGTAGTAGTGCCCCGATCCGATTCGACACCCGGGCGGTCGGGATCGACTGGATGTGCGGCAACCTCAGCTACTGGGCGTACTACGCTGGAGTGCAACTCGCCTACCATCCCTCCTATGGCTTCCAAGAGTGGGCTTTCAGCCCTGGTGACTGATGTGCCGCGCTGGCAGTCGCTGCTGTCTGCCGTCAACCCTGTCAGGAAGGAGCAATCCATGCCACGCGTGGCAATCACTCGGATCGTGTCACTCGTCAGCCTCGTCTTCTTCGTCGTCTTTGTCCCACTCGCCGCTTGCGGTGGCGAGAACTCGGAAGGGCGCGCGCCAGTCCAACCCCGGCTGCCGATAGAGATGTCGGCCGCGGGACTCTCGGTGACGCTGACCATGGCGACAATCGCGGACTCCGATGTCCAGCTAATGTTCCTCATCGAGGATGAGGCTCCGGATGACGGGCCGTCACTCGCGCAGTTGGAACCACCAACACCCGGTGACATCGTCTTGGATGGACTTGCCTGGAGGAGCGAACAAGGCGGGGAGATGAAACCCATCTTTGATGAGGCATCGACAGCGCAACCTCTGCCGGTCGTTGGGTATCAGCTAACACTCGATCTCCGCTTGATCGCAGAGGCATCGAAGCAAGTGTCTTTCACGTTCGAGGCGCTCCCGTTCAGGGCCGCTATCACGGGTCAAGCGGGACAACGGATCGAGGGACCGTGGACGTTTGCTTTCACACCTGGAGACATCACTATCGCCTCAGGCAAGCGCATCGAACTGGGAACTCGTGTGGAGGCTGAAGGCGTAACGTTCGTAGTTGAGGAGATTACCTTTTCCTCTCGCGAGACGCTGGTGACCTACAGGATCGAGTCGCAACGACAAGGCGACATCGAATCGACCGGCATCGCCGCACAGACAGCGGATGGGAAGTTCGTCGAGGTGCTGGGGATTGAGCATGCCGGGGATCAGTACGTCGCAATGTTCCCGCCGTTCCAAGCAGGCGACTCGATTACGATAGGTCTCCAACCACTCCTAGCTGTCATTCCCACGGCCGTCGAGATAGCAATCCCAGTCGACGGCGCGGCCCTCTCCGCGTCGGCGCCCGGTGAGCCAGTAGCGATCAACGTGCCAGTTGACATCGCCAGTGAGCGGTTGGTTGTGAGTGAGATCGTAAGCAGTTCGACCGAGTTCACAATCGGCGTCAAGAATGTCCAGCCAAATCATGGTGGACGGGTTCTGTTGCGGGTCCCATCCGCCGCCGCCACCTTGATCGACAACGTCGGCAATGCTTATACGCTGCTGAAGGCGACGACCAACTTCGGCAAGTCAGACCCCTTCACGATGTGGGCAGAAGGCAGCAGTTTCGCGTTCGAGGGGGCAGTGTCGCCGAAGGCATCGCTCCTGACGCTGCAGGTGAGCGCGTACGGTTTCCAGCTACGGGGCCCTTGGAAGGTGCAAGTCGAAGTTCCCTCCGTCTAGTACGTGTTTGCGGTGCGGAAGTCGTCTAGTGCCACCATCCGAGCTAGTCGGCTCGCGGACGTACGTCCTCGACGCCGAGCCTGCAAGCGGAGCGGAGGCTTGAAACCCGCGTTCCGTACCGCAAACCAAGGTAGTTGCCTGAAGGTCATTGCAGAATTGCGGCAGGGGAAGGCCTGCCATGCCCAAGCTCATCCGGGTCGCATTGTCTGCAGAGCAGCGTGCCGAGCTCAACCGCCTGGCCCGCCAGCCCGTGGTCGCACCACGGCTGCGCGAGCGACTGGAGACGGTGCGCCTGCCCGACCTCGGGCTGACCATTCCCCAGATCGCCATCGTCCTCAACCTGCACCAGCAGATGGTGCATAAGTGTCTCACCGCCTTCCAGACGGTGAGCTTCGCCGCGTTGCCCGATCGGCACATCCCCGGCCGGCCGCCACGCTGTCTTCGCCGAGGGGACAGCCGCCGCAATGCGGTTGCAGGACGCGGTGGCGGGAGAACCTGTGACGGCGACGCTGCCGATTGTGGAGCTGACGCGGGCGGGGCGGATATCGCGGCCGGGCATCGCTCCTGCGGCTTAGCTAGGGCTGCAGGTGTCCCTCCTGCAGGGCGATCTCGTCCCGCGGTGCACCCCAGTGTCGCCCTTCACCGATCCATCCCCCGCAATGCAGGCGTGACCAGCAGCCATGCGGTTGCGACGGCGTAAGCGCCCGCCATCACGAGCAGCGTTGCGGTGGAACCGAACTGCTCGACGAGCGCTCCACCGGCGAGGAAGCCGAGGGGCATGCCGGCCAGCGAGAGGGCGGTGAGGGTGCCGAAGACGCGCCCGCGCAGGTCGGCAGGGGTGCGTTCCTGGAAGAGGGTCATCGTCAGCGGGTTGTACGGGGCGGTGACCGCACCGCGCAGGAAGAAGGTGATAGCGAGGAGTGCGGCGGGTGGGGTGAGAGCGACGAGCCAGAGCTGCAGGCCGAACGCGGCGAAGCTGACGAGGAACGTGCCGCGGCGGGGCAAGCGGTGGCCGAACGCGCCGTACAGCAGTGACCCGACGACCAGCCCGACGCCGCCGGAAGCGATCAGCAGCCCAAGCACCGAGGCGCTGTCATATTCAGCTTCGACGACGATCAGCAGCACGACGGTGAAGAGCGGCGCGCCAATGAAGTTCGTCAGGAAGTTCGCTCCGGCCAATGCACGCAAGAGGGGGCGGCTGGAGACGAAACGCAGGCCGGTAGCGATGTCGACGACATAGGTGCGGCGCGCGGTGGACACGTCTTTGGTGGCGCGGTTTGCCGGCACGAACAGCGCGACTCCCAATGCCGAGAGGGCGAACGTGGCCGCGTCGAACAGCAGCACATTGCTGGCGCCGACCCAGACGATGAGCGCGCCCGCCAGCAGGGGGCCGAGCACTTCCGAGCCGTAGGAGACAGCCTGATACGCCGAGTTGGCGCGTTCCGGCGTGGTGCGGGCGGCGGCGATCGCATCGGGCAGCAATGCGTCGCGGGCGGTTGCGCCGGGGGCGTCGAGGAACGCGCCGAGGAACGCGAGACCGAGCAGTTGCCAGAACTCGATGCCGATCGTCTGGTGCAGCAGCGGGATGCTTACCACGCTCAGTCCGGAGAGCAGGTCGGCGATGATGCTGGTGCGCTTGTGGCCGATGCGGTCGACGATCGGCGCGCCAGCGAAGGCAGCCACCACAGTGGCTAGCCCGGTGACTGCGCCGACCAACCCGGTGCGCGTGGCACTGCCGGTGATCTCGTAGACGAACCAGGGTAGCGCGATCCAGGTGAGCGCATTGCCGGTCAACGAGAGGATATTGACCGCCAGGAGGGTGACGAGCGGGGTGCGTTGCGCAGGCATCAGAGGGTGTGGTTGCGAAACTGGCGGTAGGCGGTCATGCGTTGACCGCGCTGCGCAGGTCGCGTGCCTCTGCGAGTGCGGCGTCGATGTCGGCGCGCAGGGCGGTGAGGCGGGTGCGCTCCGACCCGACGAAGCGGGTGTAGGGCGCGATGGCGTCGCGAATGCGGCGCAGGCTCCGCACCAGCTCGGCATCGAACCCGTCGGTCAGCACGTCGCCGAGCTGGCGTTCCAGTTCGGCGCTGCGGCGGCGCAGTTCATTGCGGGCGGCGCGTTTGCGGGCCGGCAGGATGAACAGGCTGAGTCCGGCAACGGTGGCGGCAGCCAGAATGCCGGTGACATCGGCGGCGGCTGTGGTTGCGAGGGCGACGACGATCGCCCCGAGGGACACGGCCCCGGCCCCGGCCAGCGCGGTTTGGGCGATAGCGGAACGGACATTGCCGGCCAGGAGCGCCGCCTGGGCATGCTGGTCGTAGCGGTCGACAACCGATTCCGCCTCGCGGGCGACTTGCAGGATCAACGCTTGACGGTCGGCGGCGAAGTGCGTGCCGACTTGCCCGACCATATCCTCGCGGTAGCGCTCCAGCGCCTGGCGGTCGAGGGTTTCGGTGACCACCTGCCAGGCGCGCAGGTCCTGCGAAACCATCCAGTCGATCAGCTCGGAAACGGTCGTGTCGATCTGCCGCTCGGTGTCGGCCACGACATCGCGTTCGAATGCGGCCCGCGTGCTCTCCGAGCGCACCAGGTCGAACACCCGCCCGATGCGGACGTACTCGTCGAAGAAGCGGTCGGCCCGTTCGTTCAGGCGGTGGACGATGTTCTCGACACGGGTGATGTAGGCGTTGAACTCGCGTCGCACCTCCGCTTCGTGGCCGGTGAGGTAGGCCTCGATGCGCTCGATCGTGGCGACATCGCGTTCGAGCAGGGCGAGCCGGTCGTCGACCACCGTGCCGTCGCGGCTGAGCAGCCGTTCGGCGACGCCGAGCGGGTTGAGCAGCTTCAGCCGGATGCGCTCGCGCTCGTCGAGGGTCTCCAAAATGTACGCGCGCAGAGCATCGAAACGGCTGCGCGGGTCGTTCTGGTCGGCCCAGCGTGCCGAGACTGGGAAGATGAGCGGCTCGATGCCGAGCAGGCGTTGGGCGTTGCCGGCGATGAACTGCACGACTTCAGCCAGTTGGGCGTCGTCTTCGAACAGGTCGATCTTGTTGAGGACGACGACAATCTTCTTGCCCCAGCGTCGGATCTCCTCCAGGAACGCGCGCTCGGATTCGCTGAATGGACGGTCGGCCGAGGTGACGAAGAGCACGAGGTCGGAGCGGGGCACAAAGCGCTGGGAGATGACTTCGTGCTCGCGGATGATTGCGTTGGTGCCGGGGGTATCGACGATGTTGATCTCGCGCAGAAACGGCGCTGGGTGGCGATGGATGATGACGCCGTCCGGCGTTGTCTCGTCTTCGCCTGGTTCCCCTTCCACCAGCAGGTGGATCATGCTCGTCGTCGGGGTGACCCCTTCGGGCATGACCGGTTCGCCGACCAGTGCATTGATCACCGCCGACTTGCCAGAGTTGAACTCCCCGACGACCACGAGTAGGAAGAGCGCTTCGAGCTGCATGCGGGCCTGGCGCAGCAAGCGCGCGTCTTCCTCCGCCCGGTCGGCATCCGGCAGCGCGCGGGAGATCGTTTCAGCGCGGGTCAGCAGCGCAAGCGCTCTGGCGCGCAGCTCTTCATCGTGTCGTGAAAGCATGTACCGCTGGTTACTGGTGATCGATGTCGACGGTCACGTTCGGCACGCCGGCACGCAATCTAACCCCTGATGGCGCATACGTGTCAACTACCGTGTGGCTTGGTGATCCGAGGGGGTGGAATTCACGTAGTGCTGACAATAGCGATGGAGCGATGGCCGTGAGGAGCTAGAGGCAGCAGGTTGCTTTGCGGCCGGTTCGGTGCAGGCGTAGGATACGCGACTGGGTGAGCAGAAGGGTGCGCGGGGTGGAAGTGCGCGGCGGGATACACATGATGCGCAGGCGGTACGCGGCGCTGCCGCTGCTGATGCTGTTTGTGCTTCTGTATTGCCTCGTGGCGGCAGCCCGGCCGGCGTCCGTCGCCGCGCATCCGTTGGGGAACTTCACGATCAACCGCTATAGCAAGCTGGTGTTCAGCGCCGATGTCGTGACGATCACCTACGTGCTCGATTTCGCGGAGATCCCCACGTTTCAGGAAATGCGTTTGTTGGACCAGGATGGCGACGGCGCACTTTCCGAGGCTGAGGGCCGCGCCTACCTGGACGCCCGCCTGCCGGAGCTCGTCGAAAACCTGCGGCTGGTTGTCGCTGGCCGTGTCCTGGAGCTGCGGGTCGACCAGAGCGCCGCGTCGTTTGTCCCCGGGCAGGGCGGCTTGCCGACCCTGCGGCTTGACCTGCAATTGAGCGCACCACTACCCGAGGGTTGGCAGGAGAAGGGACTCGGCGGCTACACCGACCGCAACTACAACGACCGGCTTGGTTGGCGCGAGATCGTGATCCAGGGCGGACAGGGGGTTGAGATCGCTGCATCCAGCGTTTCGGCCACCGACGTAACCAACGGCTTGCGGACGTATCCGGAGGACCTGCTCACCAGCCCGCTCAACCACTCGGAAGCGACGTTTACGCTGGCTCCAGGGGACGGGACCGTCGCGCCAGCGGGTGATGCCGCAGGTGAAGCGTCGCAGCGGCTGCGCGATTCGACTAACGGGGGGCGGGCAACCGACCGGGTAGCCAACCTGATCACAGCGCGGGACTTGACGCCGACCGTAATCGTCGTCTCACTGGCGCTGGCCATGTTCTGGGGGTCGGTGCACGCCCTGACCCCAGGGCACGGGAAGACGGTTGTGGCGGCCTATCTCGTCGGGGCACGCGGCACCGCCCAGCATGCGGCGTTTCTTGGGCTAACGGTGACGCTGACGCACACGGCCGGGGTCTTCGCGTTGGGGTTGGTCACCCTGTATCTCTCGCACTATATCCTGCCGGAGACATTGTACCCCTGGCTCAATGTCGTCTCGGGTGCGCTGGTGGTTGCCATCGGCGTTTCATTAGCCTGGCGCCGCTGGCGGAGCACTGACCACGCGCATGCCCACGACCACAGCCATGACCACGCCCACGAAGCCGACCCGGCCCATGCGCATACCCATGCCCATGGCGGACACATCCACACCCATACCCACGATGGGACAACTCACAGCCACGTCATTCCTGGCGCCGATGGCACGCCTGTCACCTGGCGGTCGTTGCTGGCGTTGGGGGTTAGCGGTGGGTTGATCCCCTGTCCGTCGGCGCTGGTGCTGCTGCTGGCGGCGATCTCCCTGGGGCGGCTGGAGTTCGGGATGCTCCTGGTCGTCGCGTTCAGCCTGGGGCTGGCCGGTGTGTTGACCGGCATTGGGCTTCTGCTGGTCTACGCGCGGCGGTTGTTCGAGCGGTTTTCGCTGGAGCCGCGCATCCCGCGCTTGCTGCCGGTTGGCAGTGCGCTCGTGATTACCTTGGCCGGCCTGGCGCTGATGCTGGAGTCGTTACGGCAAGCGGGGATCGTCTAGGGCTGGCCGTTAGCGGGTCGGCGGCTCGACCAGCGGCAGTTCCGCCAACACCACCGGGTTATCGTCGGCGGCGATGCGGTTGTAGCGCACGAAGCCACAGCCCAAGCAGGTGTGTACTACCATCTGTTCGCCATTTGGACGGTAGAACATCCCGGTCGGCTGCATCAATGAGCGGCAATCACTGGCGCGGTCACCGGGGGTCTTGCCGTCCACGTGCAGGGAATAGAGGCACAGCGGGCAGTGGTTCCGGTTGCGGCCACCGCTGGGCGGGATCCCGATGAAGTTGCGGCAGTGCCGGCACTTGAACCCCTCGCTCACTTCCACCCGCTTGCGGTCGCGCCGGCGCGGCTGCTCGCCGTCAAACTCCAGCGCAGGCTCGTCATCCTCGTCGGCGACGGGCGTCGAGCGCCGTTGTTTCCCCGCTGGTCGCTTGCTGCGGCTTGCACGAGGCGAAAGGCGGCGGGCTGGTGCACTGGGCACGTCGTCGTCCAACTCGTCCGGGAAGTCGAAGGGTGGCAGGTCCTGCTCGTCCGTGTCGTCGTCGATGAGCCAAGCTCCCCTGCGGTGGGGTTCGTAGCGGGGCACGCGTCGCTACTCCAATCGGGTCCATCGCTGCGTCTATGGGTGCGCATCACCGGCGCACCATCAATCTAACATAACGCTGCTCGTTCGTGAACTCCTGTCCGCGAGATTTGCGGTTGTGGGTTGCTGGGGCTATCCTCCCGCGAGCGTTCAAGTGTTTTTGAACCGGTTGTGGTGAGGAGTATCCAGAAATGCCGACCCCCTTGACGCCGGAACGGTTGGTCTACGACTTCTGCGGCGCTGGCGACCCGCGCGTTTCGCCGGATGGCACGACGATTCTCTACGCACTCGGTACGGTCGATAAGGAAACGAAGAAGCCGAGCGCACACCTCTGGCTGTGTGACATCGACGGCAGCAACCGCCGGCAGATTACCCAGAGCGGTACGGCAAATGGCGGCGGGCGCTGGTCGCCGGATGGTCGCTCGATCGCGTTTGTGTCCGACCGGGTGAAGGCGGCGGGGATCTTCGTCCTCCCTGCCGATGGGGCCGGTGAGGCGCGCGAGGTGACGAAGCACCAGAGCGGCATCAGCGACCTGGCCTGGTCGCCCGACGGCACGAAGCTCGCCTATGTCACGACCTACGACCCGGAGAACCCGAACGAGGAGGAGCCGCAGGCGGATGCCGCGCCAAAGGTGCGCGTCACCCGCCGCATCGACTACAAGCAGGACGGGCGTGGTTTCCTGGGTGACAAACGCTCCCACATCTTCGTCGTCGATGTCGCCAGTGGTGAACGCACCCGCGTGAGCGAGGCGGCGGCCGACCACGGTTTCCCGCACTGGTCTCCAGACGGCGCGTGGCTGGCGATGCAGAAATTCAGCCACAATGGAATGCGCTCACAGCTTCTTCTCAAGCACCTGGAATCGGGCGACACGCGCACGCTCGGCACGGAGGAGGGCAATATCGGGGTGTGGGAATGGTCGCCCGATGGCACGCGCCTCATCTTTACTGGAGACACCCGGCAGACGTTCCAGACCGATTTCTTCGTCTACACCATGGCGAGTAGTGAGACCCGGAGGATTACCAACGACCTCGCGGTGCTCCCCGCCAGCGGGTTCCCCGGCTACATTGGGCAACCCAGCCTGGTCTGGCTGGACGAGCGACAGGTGCTGTTCAGCGCGGTG
>QEUZ01000086.1 GCA_003577355.1 Chloroflexota bacterium
GATGATGCCGCAATCGCTGGCGATCATCTCGAACGTCTTCCCGCCGGAGAAGCGCGGCGCGGCGATGGGGATCTGGGGCAGCATCGTTGCCGTCGGCGCGGTGCTCGGCCCGATCATCGGTGGTCTCATCGTCACCCACTACGCCTGGGAGTGGGTCTTCCTGATCAACCTGCCAGTCGGTATCGTCGCGATCTTCGCCACCCTGGCGATCGTGCCGGAATCGACCGACCCGCTTGCCTCGCGCAGCATCGACTGGGGCGGCATCCTCCTCTCCGGCATCGGTATCTTTTCGATTGTCTACGCGCTGATCGAAGGCAATAGCCACGGCTGGACCAGCCCACTGATCATCGGCATGCTCGTGGGCGGTTTCGCGCTTCTGGCCGCCTTTGTCTGGTGGGAACGGCGCGTGCCGGACCCGATGATGAAGATCGAGCTGTTCAAGCTGCGCAACTTCTGGGTCGGCAACGTTATCTCGCTGGTCGTGGCGTTCGGGATGTTCGGTATTTTCTTCCCGATCACCATCTTCCTGCAAAGCGTCCTCGGCTTCACCCCGATCCGCGCCGGTCTGTCGATGATCCCGATGTCGCTGACGATCCTCATGGTAGCACCGCTCGCTGGCCGCTTATCCGACCGGATTGGCGCGCGCTGGATCATCGTGACCGGCATGTCGCTGATGACGACCGGCATCCTGTTGATCATCGCGCGCTCCAACCTCGATACGACGGTGTGGACGCTGGCCCCAGCCCTGGCCGTCTGTGGCGCGGGGATGGGCATGACCTTCGCGCCGATGACCGCCGCTGCAATGCGCGAAGTGCCGCCACGCATTTCCGGAAGCGCCTCCGGCATCATCAACACCACCCGCAACATCGGTCAGGTGCTTGGCATCGCAATTATGGGCACCCTGCTCCAGAACCGGCTCAACGCCCACGCCGCGGACCAGCTGGCAAACCTGCCGCTTGCCCCTGACGTACGCGCGAATATTTCGCACCTCCTCGCCGCGAGCCGCTTCGAGGATATTCCCAATGCTCTGCCGCCCGCTCAGGCCGATTTGCTGCCGCAGGTCTTCCTGGCGGTACAGCAGGCGTTCGTCGATAGCTTGCACAATGTCTTCTTTGTTGCGGCACTCGCCTGTCTCGTCGGCGTCGCCTGCGCACTCATGCTGCGCAACGTCGTCGTGCCGGTGACGCCGGCCAACCGCTCGCACGATCTACCGGCAAAGGAGGCAGCGCAACGAGAACTCGCGCGCGTCGCCGATTGACGGCCCACCATGACTGAGCCACAGGCAATCCGACGCGGCAGGCGGTTGCCGCGCGGGCTCGCCGCCTTCCGCCACCGCAACTACCGGCTGTTCTGGTTCGGCCAGCTGATCTCGGTGACCGGAACCTGGATGCAGACTCTGGCGCAGTCGTGGTTGGTCCTCACCCTCACCGCTTCGGCGTTCAAGCTCGGCCTGGTCACGGTCTTCCAGTTCACGCCGATCCTCCTGATCGGCCTGTTTGCCGGGGTGGTTGCCGACCGCATGCCAAAGCGACGCCTGCTCGTCTTCACCCAGGCAACGGCGTGCACCCTGGCCGGGCTGCTGACATTCCTCGTTGCATCCGATCGGGTGCAACTGTGGCACGTCTATGCGTTGGCCTTCGGTCTAGGGGTGGTCAACGCCTTCGACATGCCCACCCGCCAGGCGTTCGTCGTTGAGATGGTCGGCAAGGACGACCTGATGAACGCCATTGCTCTGAACTCGTCCCTCTTCAACGCGGCGCGCATTGTCGGGCCAGCCTTGGCCGGGGGGTTACTAGCCGCCTTTGGTCCGGCGATCTGCTTCGGACTGAACACGGTGTCGTACCTTGCGGTGATCGCCGGCCTCCTGCTCATGCGCATAGAGGCTCGACCAGTCGCGGCAGCGGGGCGTGGCCTCGCGCAAGTGCGCGAAGGGCTGGCCTATGTTCGTTCGACGCCGGACGTGCTCTACCCGATCATCATGGTTGGCCTGGTCGCGACGTTCGGGATGAACTTCAACATTTGGGTGCCGGTGCTGGCCAACCAGACGCTGGGGGTCGGTGCATCCGGTTTCGGCATGTTGATGTCCGCAATGGGGGCAGGGTCGTTGCTCGGGGCACTGGCGCTGGCCTTCCTTGCTGGCCAGGGTTCACGGGCGAAGCTGCTCTATGGCGCGGCCGGGCTGATGGGGCTGTTGGAGCTTGCGCTGGCACTGGCGGGTGCGCTGTCGTTGCCGCTGGTTGTCGCGCTGCTCTGCCTGGTCGCTATCGGGTTCGCGAGCACCAGCACGATGTCCAGCGCCAATACGACGGTGCAGACGAATGCGCCGGACGCCCTACGTGGACGCGTGATGAGCGTCTACATGACGGTTTTCGCCGGCACCGCTCCCTTCGGAGGGCTGGTCGCCGGAGCCACCGCGCGTGCCTTTGGTGCGCCGGTTTCGATTGCTATTGGCGCAATCGTCACCCTGCTAGCCGTCGGCGGCACAGTAATGCGCAGTGGGCTGCGCGTCCAGATTCGGCGGTCTGCATCACGGAAGGCGACGTGACCTCTCCGCCATCCCCGTCTCCCATAAGGTGAATGGAGCGGTGTCGCCAACGTTGAGCGCCGCTGGCAACTGCATGTAGCGACACGGTACATCGCGGAGCGACGTGCCACAGCGCGGCAAGGCTTGACGGTTGAGCGCAGGCGGTGGTGCAATGCGCCGCAACTGTCAGTGATGCCGAAGACATCACACGAGCGGCCATCGAGGTGCCGCATGCCGTGGTAGTCAAGCGCTCACCATCGCCCGCAGCCACACCCCTGCCGATTACAGGCGCAGCGACGCCTGAGCATCTCCGCGCCGCACGACCGCGTTACTACGGCGCTCAGGTCGAACGCCTGCCGGACTGGACATTCGCTCATGCACCACGCGCCGCCGTCGTCACCGTTGGTAAGCGTCGACCATACCGCCGTACACGCACACGTGGAGTTCAGCGAGCATTTAGCAGCAGTTCAGTTCAGATAGAACTGGGAAGTGGGGCATGATCGTGGATGGAACGGGGCAAGCCCGCGACATGAACGCCGATGTCGTCGTGATCGGCGGAGGGATCGTCGGATGCGCGGCGGCGTGGTACCTGGCGAAACGCAATGTGGATGTCGTGCTGGTGGAGAAAGGCGACATTGCCGACGAGCAGTCGAGCCGCGCCTGGGGGTTCGTCCGCCAGCAAGCGCGCGACCCAGCCGAGATGCCGCTCATGATCGCGTGCAACCGCATCTGGCAACAGCTGGAAGACGAGCTCGATGCCGATATCCAGTGGGTCCAAGCCGGAAACCTGGCCCTCGCCGCCGACGAAGCGCGCATGCAGCAGTTCCGCGACTGGCTGCCGGTGGCGCGCGAGTTCAACCTTGAGACGCGCCTCCTCTCACGATCGGAGATCCTCTCGTTGGTCCCCAAGATGACCGGCCCCTATATCGGCGGCATGTACACACCCAGCGACGGCCACGCCGAACCGCGGCTTGCAACAGTCGCGTTCGCCGACGCAGCGCGGCGCAAAGGGGCGCGCATCCTCACCTACCATGCAGCCGAGAAGATCGAGACGACCGCCGGGCAGGTCTCGGCCGTCGTCACCGATAGAGGCGTCGTCCGCACCCCGATCGTCATCAACGCCGCCGGTGCGCGGGCCATGACAATCGCCCGCATGGTCGGCCTGTCGTTGCCGCAACTGGTCGTCCGCGCGACTGTGGCCGAGACAACCCCTATGGAACCCGTCACCGGCGCGGGGGTCTGGGGCCCCGGCGTCTCCTTCCGGCAGAAGAAGGACGGGTCGTTCTACATCGCGGGTGGGGCGCAGTCGGACTACGACATCACCCTCGATTCCCTGCGCTACATCCGCGAGTTCATGCCGAACTACCTCAAGAACCGCCGGTTCTTCAGGATGCGCGTCGGCGCACCCCTGTGGCACGACATCGCCCGGCGCATCCCCGGCACCGAGGACAACAAGCATCCGTTCGCACGCACCGTCGGCATTGAGCCAACACCGAACGCAGGCACGGTGCTGCGCAGCCTGAAGGGGCTCAACCGGCTCATCCCAGCCACGAGCGAACTGCGCATCCGCCGCAGCTGGGCCGGGTTGATCGATACAACGCCGGATGCGATCCCTGTCATCGGCCCGGTCGATGCACCACAGGGGTTCATCTTCGCGACTGGGTTCAGCGGCCATGGTTTCGCGATGGGCCCGATCGTCGGCAAAGTGCTGGCCGAGCTGATCGTTGATGGCGCCCCGTCGATCGACCTGCACGACCTTGCGTATAGCCGCTTCGCCGAGGGCCGCGTCGGGAAGCCGAAGAGCGTCGTCTAGCGCGCCATCTGCCCGAAGGCATCGTGTCTCACCAAGATGCCAACCTCAGCCATTGCGTAGACACCGTGGAAGGAAACATTGCAGAACTACAGTCACATGGACGACCCGCCACCAACCGCCTGACGTTGCTCGCATCCGTGCTGCTCCCCAGCGTAGCGACCGCTCGCATGGCAGCCTCGCGCTCCTCGACAGTAGACAGGCGAGGTTCCCAACTATCATTCAGGGCCAGCGCTGTTCCCCACGGAAACAACACTGCTTCAGGCAACAGACCCCTCTCCAGAGCGGAGAGGGGCCTGGGGTAAGGTTACTCAGAACTGCTTGCACTGGCCTTCCTTGCTGCCGCCGACCCGGTTGCCGGAGCCGGTGGGGGCAGGGGAGTTTTCCTTGCACTGCAAGTTGCCGTTGATCGTGTTGCCGACGATCTGGGCGCCGCCGCTGTTCTTGACGACCTGGATGCTCCCGCCAACGATGTTGCGGTTGGCCTTCAGGTAACTGCGGTTTGCGTCGTACTGGATATCGCCGTTCACCCGCGCGCCTTCGACGCTTGCGCCGCCGCCCTGCTTCACCTGGACACTCCCGCCAACGCGGGAAGTGCCGCTGATCGTGACGTTCTTGTGGTTCTCGGCCTGCACATTGCCGACGACGTTGACATTGCGAGCGTTGAGGGTCGCGTTCCGTTCGACCTTGATCGTACCCTTCACGTAGGTGCCAGTGAGGGTACACGTCGCGTTCTGCGGCACCCGCAGGTTATCGACTGTGACCGCGCCCAATGCGCTGGTGCAAACGCGCTCTTCCGCGCGCACCACCGTCGGCCCAGCAAATGCCAGAACGGACACGAGCGCAACAAGCGCTGCCAGCCCGGTTCGGATCCCACGCATGGTTTCCTCCTGTCCAATCACGCCCCGGCCCATGCCGGCGTAACCCGACGATGTGCGGCGAGCGTGAACGCCGCATGAGCGCGACATGAAAGAGCATTCATCGTGCGCCGGAGTGTGAAACCGCGCTCACTGGGCTTTCATGATTCTTTCATGCTTGTAGTGCATCCTGATGGGCATGAAGACTGTATCCGCGCGCCAACGCGCTCTGTACGACGACAAACTGCCGGCCGTAGCGGTGCTGCTTGGCCCACAAGCACACGATGTTCTCGCGGCTGCGCTGGGGCCCGAGGGTTTGACGCTGCTCGACGCAGCCCCTGCACAAGTCCACTGGCGACCTGGCAGCGCAATTACTGTGCAGTACCGCACACGTGTGCGCCGGCCGGATGGCACAACCTTCCAGCCGACGCTGGTAGCGCACTCCGGTGGGGACCTGCCAGCCGGTGCGACGATCGTGCGCAATGGCAACCTTGCGGTCGCGGCGTGGCCGGCGTATGCCGACCCCTGCCTGCCGGGCCTGGCCCATGTGCTCGACACCACTCGCGCCAGCGCCCTGGTGCGTTGCCTCGGCGCGCCGGACGGCGCGTTGCGCAGCCGTATCCTGGCCTACCGGCCAGGGCGGCGCGCAGTCGTCGAGCTTCAGGGGGAGACATACCGCCTGTACGCCAAGCTCGTGCCACCGGACCGGATCGGCGCACTACAGGCGCGCCACCGGATCATTGCTGCCAGCCTGCCTGCGCCACGCAGCCATGGCTGGTCGCAGGAACACGGGCTCGTCCTGCTGGAAGCGCTGCCCGGCGACACCTTGCGCAGCGCCTTCGATAACCACGCCGCGCTGCCGCCGGTTGCCGCTATCGTGCAACTACTGGAGCACATCCCCGACCTGGGTGACGGGCAACGTGCGCCGTCGCCGTTGGAAGCTGCGCCGCGCCACGCACGGCTGTTGCGCAGGATCCTGCCGGAGCACGCAGCGCGCATCCGCAGTATCGTCGAACGTCTTGCCGAACCAGCTCGCGATGAGCTCCTGGCCCCGGTCCATGGCGACCTCTACGAAGCACAGATCATGGTCGCAGATGGGGAAATCAGCGGCCTGCTGGATATCGATACCGTCGGGCTTGGCCAGCGCGTGGATGACCTGGCGACCTTCCTGGCGCATCTTGTCATCTGGGAACCGTTTGCTCAGCGCCCGCGTCGGGTCCGCGCCTATGCGCGCGAATTGCTGGCGACGGCCGATACGGGGGCTGACCCAGCGAGCGTGCGGCGCCGCGTTGCAGCCGTCGTCCTTGGACTCGCCACGAATTCGTTCCGGGTGCAGGAACGCAACTGGCCGGAGGAGACGCTGCGCCGCGTTCGACTCGCTGAGGAATGGCTCGCTAGTGCCGAGCGCGTCGAGCAACAGGTGCGCGGGCAACGTGAAGACACCCTCACCGGCGTTTCATCAAGCGTTCACACCGCGCCGCCAGGCTAGAAGACAGTGGAACGCGGCCCCTGCTTGTGGTGCAGCGCCAGCCCGTTCCAGTTGTCATCAGGAGGTAGGGCCATGGTCAAGCGTGAAGCCACACGCAAGAACGGTTGGACGATTGTCACTGCGGGCGCAACAGTCACCGCAATTGCCGTTGCAGGCATGGCGATGGGCATCGGAGATGGTCGTGAGAACGACCTGCTCGGGCCGATCCGCCTGCAAGACGCCGAGGCGCTTGGCGGCAACGGCGGCGTCTCCGTCGCGACCCAGCGCAACTTCAGCGTCGTGCCAGCGCGGGTGATCGATATGCGCACGGGCGTCGGGTTCGATTCCCCGCTGGATACCGGCATTGGTCGTGCGGGAGGCGCCTCAGCCAGCATCGGCCGCGATAGCAGCCCGGACACGTCCGGAACGAACCGCGACGGCACGGTGATCATCGGCGACAGCGCCGGGACCAGCAACACGACCGATAGCCCGTTGGACCCCAACCTGCAAACTGCCGACTCCGGGATCACGGTCGATTCGGCCAGTTCGCCCGATGACGGCGTGGACTCCTCCACGACGAGCGACACCTCCGGGAGCGTCGCGTCGGTCGCGTCGGTTGCGTCGGTTGACAGCCCAGACCAGACCCAGCAATGGGTTGCTCCGGCAGTATCAGCCGATAGTCCAGAGCAGTGGTCCGCTCCAGCACAATCAGCGGATAGCGCTCAGTGGGTTGGCGGCTCGGCTGGCAGCGGTGGCTCGTGGGATAGCGACTAAACAGCATGGCCCCACAACTGCGCTGCACCGTTCGAGGGCCTCGCTCGTGAGGCCCTCGGCGCATGTACACCCCGCTTCGGCAATAATCCCTGCGGAGGCGAGGCCGATGACGACAGCGACGCCCGTGGCGAGGCCAGAAAACGCCGCCGCACTCCGGCGCAGCCGTTCACGCATCAGCGCTCGCTTGCGCATCCTCGGGTGGTATGTCGCGCTGGTCGCCGGGGCAATTGCCGTTGGCTTGTTCGTGCAGCGCGGCATCCTGCTGTCGCAGCTCAACTCCAACATCAATGCGCAACTCAACCAGGAAATCAGCGAGCTTCATCAGCTTGCTGCCGGGCGCGACCCGAACACCGGCCAACCATTCGGACGGGACGTCGCCGCCATTTTCGATACCTTCCTCCAGCGCAATGTCCCGGAAGCCGGTGAAGCGATGTTCACCCTGGTCGATGGCCAACCGTATGCGTCGACCGTGGCCCCGCTGCAACTGTTGGAGGACCCGCAGATCGTCGCGACCTGGGCGGCAATCTCGACGCCAACCCGCGACGAGCTGTCAACAGCCGCCGGGCCGGTGCGCTACCAGGCAGTGCCGCTGCTCGATAACGACCGGGTGGCTGGGGTGTTTGTCGTCGCGGTCTTCCTCGAAGAGCGGCGGGCGGAGGTGGACCATGTCGTGACCGTTGGCGGCTTTGTCTATGGCGCGAGCTTTCTGGTCGCCTCCGTGCTGGCCTGGATCGCCGCGGGCCGGGTACTGCGCCCAGTAAAGGTGCTTACGGCAGCAGCCCGCTCGATCAGTGAAGACAACTGGCGCGAACGCATCCCTGTCAGCGGCGACGACGAAATCGTCGAGCTGGCGCGCACGTTCAACGAGATGCTCGACCGCCTGGAGGATGCCTTCGCTGCCCAGCGCCGCTTCATCGACGACGCCGGCCATGAGCTGCGCACACCCATCACCGTCATTCGCGGGCATCTGGAGCTGCTGGAGGTTGATCCGGACAACCGCGCCGAGACCATCGCACTGGTCATGGACGAGCTCGACCGGATGACCCGCATGGTCGAAGACCTGCTGCTGCTGGCTAAGTCGGAGACGCCTGACTTCCTGCAACTCGATACCGTCGATGTTGGAGACCTGGTGCAGGATATCGCGAACAAAGCTACCGCGCTGGCCCCGCGCGACTTCATCGTGGAAGTTGCCCCACGCATTAAGATCGTCGCCGACCGCCAGCGGTTGACCCAGGCGCTGATCAACCTGGTGCGCAACGCGATCGAGCACACACCTGCCAGCTCACCGATCTGGATCGGGAACCGGGTCGCCGGCGCGTCGGTAGAGATCTGGGTGCGCGACGCTGGTCCGGGCATTGCAGCGGCCGACCAGGAACGCATTTTCGAACGCTTCGCCCGCGCTGGCGCTCGCCGCAGCGATGGAGCTGGGCTCGGGTTAGCAATCGTCAAGGCCATTGCCGAAGCCCACGGAGGCAGAGTTACCGTCGCTTCACGGCTGGGCGCAGGGGCGACCTTTACCCTGATCCTGCCGGTTGACCATGAGGGAGACGCTGTGTGAACCGCATCCTGATCGCTGAAGATGAACCGCGCATCGCGGCGTTCCTGGAGAAGGGCTTGCGCGCGAACGGGTTTGTGACCGTCGTTGTTGCGGATGGCCATTCCGCTGCCAGCGCCGCGCGCGACAACGACTTCGACCTTCTGATCCTCGACCTCGGGTTGCCCGGCCTCGATGGCCACGCCGTGCTGCGGATGATCCGCGCCCGTGGCGAACGCCTGCCGGTGGTGATCCTCACCGCGCGCCAGGGGCTGAACGACACCGTCGCTGGGCTAGATGGCGGGGCGGACGACTACGTCACCAAGCCATTCCGCTTTGAAGAGCTGCTGGCACGGGTGCGTGCGCGGCTGCGCGACCCTGGCCGCACTGAACCGGTTACCCTGCGCTGCAACGATATCGAGCTCGACCTGCGCAGCCGGCGGGCGCATGTCGGCGGGCAGCCGGTCGATCTCTCGGCGCGCGAGTTCGTCTTGCTGGAGACATTCTTGCGCCATCCTGGTCAGGTGCTTTCACGCGAGCAGCTCCTCTCGCACGCCTGGGGCTATGACTTCGACCCAGGCTCGAACGTCGTCGACGTCTACATCGCCCACCTGCGCAAAAAGCTCGGTAGCGATGCGATCACGACGGTCCGCGGCATGGGGTATCGCCTCGGCGACTAACCGCCCGGGAAGAACCCGCCGTCTGAGTGGATCACTTGTCCGGTAACCCAGGCGGCTGCATCGTCGGCCAGGAACGCGACGAGGCGGGCGGCATCCTCCGCCTGACCCAGGCGACCAGCGGGGAACTGCCGGGCCAGCCGTGTCTTCAAGTCCTCAGGCATCCAGCCGGTATCGGTCGGGCCTGGGTCAACGGCGTTGACGGTGATCCCCAGATGACCGACCTCCACCGCCAGCGTGCGCGTGAACGCTTCGATCGCCCCCTTGGTTGCGATGTAGGCCAGCTCGCCCGGCATCGGCCCAAGCGACTGCCCGGACGTGAAGTTGATGATCCGCCCGCCGGGTTGGCCATCGTAGCGCCGGCAGAACTCGACTGCCAGCAACGCCGTGCCGCGCAGGTTCACGGCGTAGTGCGCATCGAGTGTGGCCGCATCCAGCGCCTGATAGCCATCGTGTGTGGAATGCGCGGCATTGTTGACCAGGATGCGCGGCGGACCGAGCTGCCCGGCTACGTCGATAATCCGGGCTGGCGTCGCGGCATCGGAAAGGTCGGCCTCCAGCGCGAGCGCTCGCACACCGAGTCCGGCCAATTCGGCGGCGAGCTGTTCCGGGAACGACGCTTCAGCCCCCCACGCCATCTCGCGGTCGTAGGCCTGCCAGTGGGTGAACACGACATCGGCGCCGCGTTGCGCCAGCGCCCGGCACACCGCCGCGCCAATGCCCCGCTCCCGGCTGGCGCCGGTGACGATCGCGACCCGCCCCTGCAATGTCCGTTCGACCATTCTCGCCTCCTCAACGCACTGTCCCGGCCAGAAGCACGGCCAGCAAGCACAGCGCGACGACCAGTCCGAGCGCGACACTCAGGCTACTCCAACCGGCGAGCAGCCCGATTGCCGCAGGGCCGAGCATGAACCCGGCATAGCCGATGACGGTGACAATGGCAATGGCTGGCCCGGTTGCCTGCGGGTGCGAGCGCCCGGCTGCGCTGACGACCAGCGGCACCATCGCCGCCAGCCCCAACCCGACTAGCACAAACCCGGCAATCGCCGGAAGCGGCCGGCCCAACAACAGGGCCAATCCCAACGCCCCACCGGCCAGCAGCCCGCCCAGCCGCACTAGCCGCCCCGGCCCGATCCGCTCGCTCAGCCGGTCGCCGGCCAGCCGGCCCACCGCCATGGCTAGCGAGAACGCCGCAAACCCGGTGGCGCCGAGCGCAGCGCCAGCATCGAGGTTACGTCGCAGGTAGAGGGCGCTCCAGTCGCTGATCGCCCCTTCGGCGAGCAGGGCACAGAAGCAGATGACGCCGAGCGCGATCAAGCCCCGGTCTGGCCGGATCAGCGCCGGGAGATGCCCACCGGCGTCTACTGTTGCGGGCAGGAGACTGCGCGTGGTGTACAGGTTCAGGCCGAGCAGCACGACGGCAACGATGCCGAGGTGCGGGCGCGGCGCAAGCCCGAACGACGCCAGCGCTCCGCCGAGCAGCGCCCCGCCAATGGCCCCGATACTGTACATGGCGTGAAAGGCCGACATGATCGGCCGGCCATAGCGCTGCTCCACCGCCACCCCGTGGGCGTTCATCGAGACTTCCAACGCACCGGACGCCGCCCCCAAACACGCCAGCGCAACGAACAACGTCCACTGACCCGGTGCGAACGCCAGCAACGGCAGGCTGAGACAGAGCAGGAGGATCCCGCCACGCGCCACCGGCCGGCTTCCGAAGCGCCCAACCGCCCAACCGGCAGCTGTCAGCGTTGCCAGCGCGCCTCCGCCGAAGCCGAATAGCGCCAGGCCCAGCGCGTGCTCGCTCAGTTCCAGGCGCTCCTGCACGTCGGGGATGCGCACAAACCAGGTCGAGAGCAAGATACCGATGGTGATGAAGATGACTGCAACGCCCAAGCGTGCGCGTCGTGCCGCCGCATCCGGCCCGACGCGTACAACCGGTTGTGGCTCTGTCGCCCTCACGCGCATCCCATGCGCTGGTCAGACGCCGAGATCGACCGCGTAATAGTCGAACCGGTTGGTTTGGCGAAACCCGCAGGACTGGTACAGAGACAAGGCGTTGCTGTTCTGGGTTGCCACGTCCAGCGCGAAGTGCGTGTAGCCCTCAGCCCGCAGCAAGCCCACGGCGCCGGCCAGGATTGCCCGCCCATAGCCCCGCCCCTGATGCTCCGGCGAGACGCCAAGCGAACGCAGGTAGGCGCTGCCTTCGTCGTCGACGACGCCGATCAGCCCGACTGGTTCAGCGCCGACCGTTGCCAGATAGTACCGGCTGTCCGGCTCGTCGAACGACTCCGCAAGTTCTGCCAGCACGTCATCCAGCGGCTCTGCGAAACTGGCGGCGCGGATGCTCGCCAGCACACCCAGATCGGCGCGCACCGCGCGGCGCAGGTGCAGGTCGCTCTGTGGCAACGGCGGCGCGTCGCCCGCCGCCAGCTCCAGACGGAACTCCGAGAAATCGTAGCGCAGGCGCTCGCCCTGGGCGGCCACAAAGGCGTTACCGCTCTGCGAGGCATGTTCGCAGACCAGCAGCAGCTGCGTCACGCCACGCGCGCGCGATGCCTTCACCACAGCCATCAGCAGCTGCGTCCCCACCCCCCGTCGCCGCTGGGATGGGTTGACCATGCCGCAGAACTCGTACTCGCCGCCGAAGCCGTCCAGCGCGACAAAGCCGACCACGTCGGCTCCATCGTAGGCGAGCAGGTTGTTGACCAGCCCGTCAGGTTGGTCGCCGCGCAGCTCCCAATTGAGTTTCAATGCCAGGTTATCGTGTGCGTTCACAACGGCGGCGAGGTCGCGCACCGCCTGAAGCTCGGCGGCATCCAGCCCGGCACGCAAGATGATCTCGCTCAAGCGTTACCCCTCATCTGCCCGC
>QEUZ01000087.1 GCA_003577355.1 Chloroflexota bacterium
CTCATCGAGTGTTCCGCGGCTGGGGTCCCCGCAACATCCGCCATGCTGGCGCGTGCGCCAACCGAGCGCGAGCGCACCCGCGCCTACACCTACGTGTACAACATCGCCTTTGGCGTCAGCGGCATTCTCGCGCCGGCTGCCGGGGGGTGGGTGGCCGACTTGGCGGGGTATCGCGCCGTGTTCGTCGTCTCAGCGGTGTTCCTCGGGTTCGGCACACTCGTGAGCCTCGGATTGTCGAGTGGCGGGCCACGCGGACCACGTAGCGGGGCCACGCAGGATGGCGCGCAGGCCGTCGGATACCTGGCGTTGCTGACGATGCCGGCGATGCTGATTGTGCTTGCGTTTCACTTTGTTGTGCCGCTCAGCTTGGGTATCGGCACGGCGCTGCAGGCGAACTTCCTGGTGGATGAGCGCGGGTTGCGGGTGGGGCTGGTCGGCACGCTCGGTTCGGTGAATGCGCTCGCTGGGCTGGTGTTGAGCCTTGCGCTGGCCCACTGGCGGCGCATGCCCAGCGCGTTCGCCGGTATCGCGCTGTGCGTGGCCCTGGTGTCGGCCTCGTTTGGGTTGCTGCTGGCGAGTGGCGCGCTCGGCGTTGTGGCGCTCGCCTTTGCCCTGCGTTCTGGGTTCGGGGCGGTTTGGCCGTTGCTTGCTGCCGCAGTCGCTGGTGCGACGCCGGAGCGCAGCCGGGGGCGGGCGTACGGGCTGGCCGAATTCAGCGTCGGCGTGGCAGATGTCCTGGCGCCCTTGAGCGCCGGGTTGCTCTATGGCGTCAGCCGTGGCCTGCCGCTCTGGGTTGGCATGCTGGGGGCGTTGCCGGTGGCGGCTGCGGCGCTGCTGGTCCATCGGTTCCGGCTGCGCTTGGCGTTTCGCTCCGGGGAACGACCGGTGGCCGAGCTGCCGGTTGTGACGCCGACGGCCGGGGATGCGCTCTAAACGCGACCAAAACGAAACCGGCTGGGAGCGCTCCCAGCCGGTGCGTTCTCGCATAGAGGCCTAGTGTCAGGCGGCGCTGGCCAGTTCGACCAGGTCGGACTTGCGCAGCTTGGCAAGCGCTTCCTTCTCGATCTGGCGCACCCGCTCGCGGCTGATGCCATAGTGCTCGGCGATCTCCGCCAGGGTCTGCGGCTGCTGGCCGCCCAAGCCGAAGCGCAGCTCCAGCACTCCTCGCTCGCGGTCGGTCAGGCATTCCAGCGAGCGCCGGATCTGGTCGCGGATGGCGCTGGAAACCGCTTCCTCGACAACCTGGTCGGACGCCGGGTCCGGCAGCAGGTCGCCGATGGTCGATTCGCCATCTTCGCCGATCGGCTTATCGAGCGACGAGGTGCGCGGGATCGCCGAACGTGCCTGCTCGACCCGCTCGACTTCCATTTCCAGGAACTGAGCGACTTCGATATCGGTGGCCGGGCGCCCAAGCTGCTGTTCCAACTGTGCCTCGGTGCGGCGGACCTTGGAGATCAGGTCGTGCATGTGCACCGGCACGCGGATGGTGCGGCTCAGGTTAGCGACGGCGCGCCCAATGGCCTGGCGGATCCAGAACGTGGCGTAGGTGCTGAAGCGGTAGCCCAGCTCCGGGTCGTAGCGCTCAACGGCCGTCATCAGGCCGATGTTGCCTTCCTGGATCAGGTCGATCAGCGGCAGGCCACTCGAGCGATACTTCTTGGCGATTGAGACCACCAGCCGCAAGTTGTGGCGGATCAGCTTCTCACGGGCGGCGCGATGGCTCTCCATGATCGCAGCATAGTTCTCGACGATGACCCCGGCTTCTTCCTGCCGCTTCGCCTCAAGCCCAGCACGGACGGCGCGCGAGAGGGAGATTTCCTCCTCGTGCGAGAGCAGGCGGTGGCCGCCGACATCGCGGAAGTAACGGTAGACGGCGTCGCTCGTGGCCTGGTCGATGAGCTCTGCCGACTCATCAATAACCTCACCAACCTCGGCGTCGCGCGCCAACCTCTCCAGTTCAAATGTGTCTTGAATCGCTCGTTCGGTCATTGGAACTCCTTCGTTCCGCTCGGCTCCCGTTTCAGGGCCGGCACGAGGCCCATTGCCCCGCCGAAACCCGAACACAGTACCAGGGTAGAAACACTATGTCAATCACTCAGTGGAGTTTGTACGAAACTTCACAAACTCATGTTCCAGCATAATACATGCTGCGCATTTGTAAAGAGGCCGCGCTCACGATTCTGGGACCTGTTCAGCCGGCCGCTCCACTCGGCAGGATGAACGGATACTCAGAACGTACACCCAATATCGCATTCTGTCTAGCGTTTCCGACACGTTCCATCGTATCCAGACAGCACTCGTTGAAAAGCGCGCCCGCTACGAAACGTCACGGGGCACTGCGCCTTGCTCTACCGGTTGTCCAACAGGGGAACGAGGCGTTCAAGAGCGCGGGGCTTCGATACGTACACCTTATGTAACGTCTGTCAACGGGATTCATTCCCTGCAGCGCCTGCGTTTGCTGCGAGCGCTCGGCATGCGCGCATTGCATCCCAAAGATCGGCAGTATCATCCCCGTAGCCTGCACGGACGCTGGGACGATCACAGGAAACGGAGCGCCGAAATGCCTGCGCAGAGCATCATCGAGCGGTTGGCGCGAGGGGACGTGTTGCTGATGGATGGCGCGACTGGCGACGAGCTGCGCCGCCGGGGGGCCGATATGTCGCGCGGACGCGAGTTCGACGAGCCTGGCCCCAAGAAGCCGACCGATTACCTCGACGCGCCCGACCCAGCAACGATGCGCGCGGTGCATGAGGAGTATCTCCGCCGCCTGGGGCCGTGGTCGGCTCCGGTCAACATCAGTGCACCGGAGATCGTCCGCGCCGTACACGAAGCGTACCTGCGCCTCGGCGCCGACATCATCATTTCCAACAACTTCTGGACGAGTGCGCCCAAGCTGGCACGGCTGGGTCTGGCCGAGCAATGGGAGCGCTACACACGGGCCGGTGGGGAACTGGCCGTGCAGTCGCGCGATGCCGTCAACCCCGAGGCCTACGTCGCCGGCGGCATCGCCCCGCCGGTGCTGGGCGACCTGGCCCATGAGTTCCGCGAGCAGTCACGCGTGCTGGCCGCCGCCGGGGTCGATGTGATGCTGCCGGAATACGTCGGGGCAATCGACGAATGCGTCGTCGCCGTCGAAGCGTGTGCAACGGCTGGGCTGCCGGTGCTGCTGGGTGTGCGCCACGTCTCTGCTGGGGGACGATGCAGTACCACGAGCAATTCAGCGACCTGGTGAAGGCTCTGGAAGGCCTGCCGGTGGCTGCGATCCTGCTGATGTGCTCCCATCCGGCGGATGTCTCTGCAGCGTTGCCGGTGCTGCGCCAGGCATTCTCTGGGCCAATCGGAGCGTATTCCCACAATCCCCGCGATGAAGTTGCCCCGGCCGACGAACCGGCCCGCTTCGCCGAGTACGGTCAAGCCTGGATCGAGATGGGCGCACAGATCGTCGGTGGTTGTTGCGGCACCGGCCCAGAGCACATCGCCGCCCTCGCTGAGGTCGTCCACGGGCGACATCGCAGTGTCGCGTGCGGGTAGCCGCTTGATGTTACAACAGGCGCGGTATGAAGCTGGGGTTGAATCTCCCTCCATGTTCGTGCCGCCAGCTGTGTGTGCGTTGTCCTCACCTCGACAGGCGCGACTGGAGCAGCGACACTAGTGGAGTGACGAGTGACGAGTGACGAGTGACGAGTGACGAGTGACGAGTGACGAGTGACCAGTGACCAGTGACGAGTGACCAGTGAATAGTGGTTTGAACGTCCATGTCTGAAGTGCTCTGCTCTGATGAAGTGAGCTACCCCGACCCGACACTGGACGATGGTTGGAACACTAGCTGGTCGAACTGGATAACAGTGTCAGTACCTGAAAGTGCAGAGCAATGACTGACTTGCGGAATACCCCGATTACCATCGTCGGCGCTGGAGCGATCGGCGGGACGGTTGGCGCGTTCCTGACTGACGCGGGCTACGATGTGACCCTCGTCGATATCGTGCCCGAGCATGTCAGGCTCATGAATGAGCGCGGCTTGCGGATCACCGGGATCCGCGGCGACCGGATATTTCCAGTGAAGGCGCTGCACAGCTCGGAGCTCACCGGGCCGCTGGGCGTGACGTTTCTGTGCGTCAAGGGGCATTTCACCGCACCGGCGATGGAACAGCTCGCGCCGCTGCTTGGGGCGGATGGCTACATCCTCTCGCTGCAAAATGGGTTGAACGAAGAGATCATCGCTGCGGCGGTCGGGCCGGAACGCACGGTCGGCGCGTTCATCCACTTCGGCGCCGACTACCTGGAGCCGGGGTTGATCCAGCTTGGCAGCGAGGAGACGATCCAGATCGGCGAACTGGACGGGCGGGTGACCGAACGGGCGGAAGCGCTGCGGGACGCATTGTCTCATGTCATGCCGGCGTCGATCACGACCAACATCTGGGGCTATCTGTGGGGCAAGCTCACGTATGGCGCGATGGCCTTCGCAGCTTCCTGTGTCGATGCGCCAGTGCCGGAGATCATTGATTCCCCGCTGGGAATGCGTATCTGCCGCACCGCCGCCGAAGAGGCCTACCTGGTTGCCAAGACCCAAGCCGACACCTTGGAGATGATCGGCAGCTTCAACCCCAACGCGTTCTCCCCGGAGCGTGCCGCGACCGACGGCGAAGCAGAGCTGCGCAGCCTCGCCGATGCCATGCGGCACTCGATCAAGCAGCACATGGGCATCTGGCGCGACCTCGCGGTGAAGAAGCGTAAGACCGAAGTGGATATGCAAACCGCCGTCGTCGTGGCGAAGGGCCAGGAACAGGGTATCCCAACCCCAGTGAATGCCGCCGTCTTGCGCATCATCCATGAGATCGAGGATGGAACACGCGGCATGGGCTGGGACAACCTTGAAGAGATTGCGCGCAGTTGACAGGTAACAGGTAAGAGTTGACAGGCAACAGGTAACAGGTGACAGAGGCGAGGAGACTACTCGTTATTCCCAGTGCTGTCGCCGCAGGGCATGCTCGTAGACATTCGCTAGAAATAACCCCTGTTGCCTGTTGCCTGTCAACTCCGCTCAGTGAATGCCCAGTCGTGGCCGTCGGGGTCGGTCAGCTCGAACTCGCGGGCGCCCCAGGGGCGCGTCACTGGCGCGGATAGCGGGCTGTCGTCTCCCAGATGGTCGACGGGTGTGAGGCCGTTAGCGACGACCAATCGAAAGTGGGCATCGACATCAGCGACGGCGGCATGGAACGTCGGGGACTTCGCGCCTGCAGAGGCGACTTCCGACGGGTGCAACATGATCTGTGCGTCCCCAAGCTGGAACCAGTGCATGCCGCCGTACCCGTGTGAATAGATGAAGCCAGCTCGTTCGTACCATTCACGCGCGCGGTCGGTATCGCGGCAGAACAGCACGAGATGATGCAGTCCGAGCGGAGGCGTCGTCACAGTCGTTCCCTTCGACCTGGTGTGTCCGAACGTGTGTTCTGTACGTACTTTCTAGCGTCGTCCGCAGGCTGTCAAGGGTTGGCGAACGCGTAGCGGAGGTAGACCATGCCGCCCGCGAACCGCCGTGTATCCAGCAGGATCAATGGAGACCGCAGCCCATCCGGCAGCGCCGGCGTGCCTGCGCCGACAATCACTGGTGCGACGAACAGATGGTACTCGTCGACCAGCCCCACCTGCAGCGCCTGTGCTGCGATCTGCGCCCCACCGATGCCGATCTCACCCTGCTGTTCCTGCTTGAGCGCGCGTACTAACTGCGGGTCGAAACTCCGTTCGATGCGCGTGCGTGGCGTCGTCGCGGCGGGTAGCGTTGTCGAGAAAACGATCTTCTCAGTATTCCGCCAGATTGCCGCGAAATCGTGTAGATACGCTGGGTGTTCCGGGTGCGGAAAGTCCGACTGCCAGACGGACATCACCTCGTACATCCGCCGTCCATAGAGTTGCAGCCCCTGCGGGCGCACGAGGTCGTTGATGAAGCCGTGCACGTCCGCGTCCGGCGCCGCCCAGTCGAACAGGCCATGCTCATCGGCGATGTACCCGTCGAGCGAGGCGAGCGTCGCATAGATCAGTTTGGCCATGTCGCTCCTCTTGTCGCGCGTGTTCTGCGGGGTGGAGCGTCAACGACGCTCGCCCACGCAACCATGTGCAACTGCCGCCGCAAGTGCGTGTCCAGGCGCATTGTGCCGGAAACCCCCGGTCGCGGTTGGCGACATCCAATATACTGCGGGCAGCAATGGTCGTGCGTTGAGACGATTTGGGGTAGGCGGACATGGGGAACGACGAACGAAACCGGCGCGTATATCTGCGGAACGGGCCGCGACGCGCGCTGGATGGAACGCGTCACGACAACGCGGCGTATGCCTTTCATCGCCGGTTGCCGGGCTATACCCCCACCCCGTTGCGTGCAGCGCCGCAGACTGCGCAGGCATTGGGCATCGGCCAGTTGTGGGTAAAGCACGAACGCAGCCGGTTTGGGTTGCCGGCGTTCAAGGTGCTTGGCGCAGCCTGGGCGACCTACCGGGCGCTGGCGGAGCAGATCGGTTCGGAACCGGCGACGTGGGCGACGCTGGACGACCTGGCTGCGTGGGCGGCGCCGCTGCGGCCGCTCACGCTGGTTGCCGCAACCGACGGGAACCACGGCCGGGCAGTGGCGCGCATGGCAGCGCTGCTGGGCTTCGGCGCCCGCATCTATGTGCCCGACGACATGACTGCAGCGCGACGGGCGGCAATCGCATCGGAAGGCGCCGAGGTGGTCGTCGTGCATGGCACCTACGATGACGCAGTGGCCCGCTCTGCCGACGATGCCGGCCCGCACTGCATGGTCATTTCCGATTCCACCTGGCCGGGCTATGAGCAAGTTCCAGCGTGGGTCATCGAGGGGTATGGGACGATCCTCTGGGAGCTCGAAGACCAGTTTGCGGCTCTGGGGGTCGCGCCGCCGCGCGTCGTTGCGGTGCAGATTGGGGTGGGCGCGCTGGCTGCTGCGGTGACACGCCACTACCGGCGGCCAGAGCTGGCTGAGATGCCAGCGTTGCTGGGGGTTGAACCGTTGCTTGCGGCAGGTATGCTGGCGTCACTCCATGCTGGGCGCATGGTGAGTGTGCCGGGGCCGCACACCTCGATTATGGCCGGGCTGAACTGTGGCGCCCCCTCGACGCTGGCCTGGCCGGTGCTCTCGGCGGGGCTGGATGCACTGGTGGCGGTCGAGGACGAGCGGGCGCGCGAGGCAATGCGCTTGCTGGCTGCCGATGGCATCGAAGCTGGAGAAACCGGCGCTGCCGGGGTGGCCGGCCTGCTGGAAGCAGCCCACGGCGCATACGCTGGTGAGTTGCGCTCTGCGCTTGGGCTCACTGCTGAAACGACCGCCCTGGCAATCGTCACCGAGGGCGCGACTGACCCGGCTGCCTATGCTGAGATCGTCGGAAGGGCTGCTGGATGAAGCACCTGACTATCCGCGATGTGCGGGTCATCCTGACCGCGCCGGAGGGTATCCGGCTGGTGGTCGTCAAGGTCGAAACCAGCGAGCCGGGCCTGTACGGGCTGGGCTGCGCGACGTTCACCCAGCGGCCGCTGGCGGTGGCGACGGCGGTCGAGACCTACATCAAGCCGTTCGTCGTTGGGCGCGATCCGCAGGATATCGAGGATATTTGGCAAGCGTGCTATCTGAGCTCGTACTGGCGCAACGGCCCGGTGTTGCATAACGCCCTCTCCGGGGTCGATATGGCCCTCTGGGACATCAAGGGCAAGCTGGCCGGCATGCCGCTCTATCAGCTCTTCGGCGGGCGGGCGCGCAACGCGGCTGCCCTCTACGCCCATGCGACCGGCCGCGACGCCGTCGAGGTGACGGAGCAGGCGAAGGCGTTGATCGAGCAGGGGTTCCGCCACATCCGCTGTCAGGTCGCAACTCCAGGCTACGCAACCTACGGTACCTACAGCAGCACGCATACCAACCGGCCGCAGCCGCTGGGGGTCGGGCAAGGGGCCTGGGAGCCGGGACCGTACTCTCGTATCGTGCCGCGGCTGTTCGAGCACCTGCGGGCGATGCTCGGCGAGGAGATCGAGCTCCTGCACGACATCCACGAGCGGGTGCCGCCGATCGACGCAGTGCGCCTGGCCTGCGACCTGGAGCCGTACCGCCTCTTCTTCCTGGAGGACCCGTTCGCGCCAGAGGATGCGGACTGGTTCCGCGTGCTGCGTACTCGCAGCTCCATCCCGCTGGCGATGGGCGAACTGTTTGTGAGCCAGCAGGAGTACGTGCCCCTTGTGCGCGAGCGGTTGATCGATTTCATGCGCGTCCACCTCTCGGCGATCGGCGGGCTGACACCGGCGCGCAAGCTGGCGGCGCTGTGTGAGTTCTTCGGTGTACGCACTGCCTGGCACGGGCCGGGCGATGTCTCGCCGGTTGGACACGCCGCTAACCTGCACCTCGACATCGCCGTGCCGAACTTTGGGATCCAGGAATGCTACCAGTTCTCCGAAATTTCGCGGGCGGTCTTTCCCGGCACACCGGAGATCCGTGACGGCGCGCTGTGGCCGAATGACTCCCCTGGCCTGGGGGTCGATATCGATGAAGCGCTGGCGGCGCGGTTCCCGTATCCGGATGACCCGCTCAACGGCAGCTGGCCAGAGCTACGCCGGCTGGATGGCGCGGTAACGCGGCCCTGATTGGGTGAAGCTCAGGCGCCTGGGAACGGCTCGTCGATGTGTCGTTCCCAGATGTCGCGCAGGTCGCGGGTGGCGGCGCTACGGTTGTCGCGCGCTTTGCCGACGACGTGCTTGCCGTGGTCGGCCAGGCGCGCGTCGCTGAGGGCCATCCGACAACGCAACCGTTCGTCCTCGTCAAGGTCCGGGTGTTCCAGGAGGCGCGCTGCGCAGCGTTCCAGCGCCTCTGGGTGCAGCGGCGACACGCGCTCGGTCCAGCGTTGACGAAGTTTCGTGAGCGGCCCCACGCACGACCTCCTCCGTCAGGGGAGCTCCAACCCGTATTCCTCTAGCAGGCCGGCGTCGTGAATGATCTCGTTGGCTGGCGCATCGACCACGATACGACCCTCCTGCATGATGATAGCGCGCTCGAACAGGTCGCGGACGAGGCGCATGTCATGGGTTGAGGCAACCAGGGTCTGGGGCAACGAGCGCAGCAAGTCGATCAGCCCGCGCCGGGCGCGTGGGTCCAGCCCGGCTGACGGTTCGTCCAGCACGAGGATTTCCGGTTCCATGGTCAGTACCGTCGCCAGGCTGACGCGCTTGCGCTGGCCGATGCTCAGGTGGTGGGGCATGCGCTCCTCGAACCCGGCCATATCGACCGCAGCCAGCGCCTGTGCGACCCGCCGGTCGATCTCCTGCCGGTCGAGTCCCATGTAGAGTGGCCCGTAGGCGATGTCGTCGCCAACGGTGGGTGAGAAGAGCTGGTCGTCCGGGTTCTGGAAGACGACACCGACCAACGCGCGCACCCGCTTCAGCGTCGCAGGCGAAACAGTGAGGCCAGCGACCTCGACGGTCCCACGGCTGCGCGCGCCTCCAAAGATGCCGTTCAGGTGCATCAGCAGGGTCGATTTCCCGGCCCCGTTCGGTCCCATCAGCGCCACGCGCTCGCCGGCGTAGATCGTCAGGTTCACGTCGCGCAAGGCGACATGGCCGTCTGGATAGGCGTAGCTGAGATTGGTGACGCGCACGGCGCACGAACGAGTGGGTGTCGGACCTTCCTCCACGCTGGGTGGTGCGACAGTCATCAGGTCAGAAACGGGCATAGATGATCAATCCCCCCAGCGCCAGCACTGCAACCAGTAACACGCCCCAGTCGCGCCTGGCCAAGCGCCGTTCGTTGCTGAAACGTACCGTGCCGTCGTAGCCCCGCGACTGCATCGCGGCGTAGATGCGTTCGGAACGTTCCAGGCTGCGTACAAAAAGCGACCCGACCATGCTGCCGAGCACGCGCGCTCGCCAGAGGACGGAGCCGCCGCTCTTGCCGCCGTCTGGCCCACTGGCGCTGCGTGCATCGCGCGCGCGCATCAGCCGGTGGCCTTCCTCGCCGATGACGTGCAGGTAGCGGTACATGAAGAAGATCGTGCCGGCCAGAACGCGCGGCAGGCGCAGGCGTTCCAGCCCGCGGATCAGGTCGAGCGGGCGTGTGCAGCTGGTCAGGACAACGGCCAGCAGCACTGCCAACCACGACTTCAGCATGATGCTCCCGACGTGGACGAGGCCTTCGTGTGAGGCGGCCCAGCCCAGGAGCGGTACAGTGAAGATGGTGTCGCCCGGCTTGGTGAAGATGAGCGGGAAGGCCGCTGCTGCGAACGGCAGTGCGATCAGGGAGCGCCGCAGGACCAGCCAAAGCGGCAGGCGGCTCGTGCCGACGGCCAGCGCGACGAATGCGCCGAATCCGGCAAAGGCCTGCCAGTGCCCGGCGTGCACGACAGTAATGGCGAATGCGAACGCGACGGCAATAACGATCTTGACACGCGGGTCAACGCGATAGAGGAGTCCCTGGCCGTGCTGATAGCGTTCTCCGAGAGCGAAGTAGGACACGCTAGCTGCCACCGCTCCCTGGCGAGGCCGAGGCTGGCGGTTGCGGCTCAGCCGCCGGGCGTGTACGGCGCGCCAGGTAGCCCAGCCCCAGCCCGAGGGCCGCGACGATCAGCACACCGACGATCCCGGAGAGGATCGTCGCCAGTCGTTCGTTTTCGACGCCAGGGAAGGTGTAATCCGGGATGATCTTATAGCCGGGGTCTTTGCCGGAGTCGATAAAGCCCTTATCTTCGGCCACGCGCTCCAGCCCATCGGGGTGAGGGGAGGCAAACGGGCTGAAGAGGGTAATCACCAGGGCAATCCCGATGCCGGTGGTGATGAGTATCCACCAGTTGCGCGCGATGCCGAGGGGTCCTCGGCGCTTGGCGGTAGCCGGTTCTGTGCTGTTCATCGGACGTGCTCCCCTGCCAGTGTGGAATCGCCGAAATCGGGCGTTATCCCGAGCAAGTCGGGGCGCGTGGCTAGAACGAAGGCGACAGCGCCGGCCGAGATGACACCCTCGCCGATGCCGATCAGGGCATGCACCCCCAGCATGGCTGGCAGGACGATCCCCCAGTCAGACGTGCCGGAGACCGCCAATTGCGCCGAGGTGAGGAATGCCGCGACCATAACACTCACCCAGGCGGCGGCGAACGTCCCGACAAGAATGAACGGGCGCTTGCCGTTGCCAAATCCGGTGACCGCCTTGTAGACGGCGAAACCGACCAGTGCGGTGGCAATGCCCATGTTGAAGATGTTGGCCCCCAGGACAGCTAGGCCACCGTCCTGGAAGACTAGCGCCTGCACCCCGACGACACAGGCCATGATGACCATGGCTGCCCATGGTCCGACCAGGATCGCCGCGAGAGCGCCGCCGAGCATGTGGCCAGAGGTGCCGCCAGCAACTGGGAAGTTCATCATCTGCGCTGCGAAGATGAACGCGGCCAACACCCCCATCAGCGGAGCGGTGCTTTCCTGATAGGACTCGCTCGTCTTGCGGATCGCCACGGCAAGGCAGGCGATGGTGATGAGGTAGAAGACAGTTGCCACCCAGGTGCTGAGGAACCCGTCAGGGATATGCAACAGAATCGGTAGCTGTGGCATCGGGAGGACCATACTCATTCCACGCGCTCGGCGCGCTGTGCTGCAACCAATCGTAGTTGCGACTACATGCAACTAGCAGTGACTGTATGTCCAACCGGGTCGCGCGTCAAGTGTCTGGCGAACATGTGTCCGCATGTGTCGTGCGTCCGCCCGTGACCATTTCGCGGCAGGGCTGTGCTATCGTCACGCAAAGCGACGAAGGAGGATGTGCGGTGGAAAATGTCGAACTGTGTTACCTCCCAGCAACCGAGATGCTGGCCCGGTTTCGCAGCCGTGAGCTGTCGCCGGTCGAGGTTGCCGAAGCGGTCCTTGCCCGGCTGGAGCGGCTGAACCCGCAGCTCAACGCATTCTTGACCCCCACTCCAGACGTTGCGCTGGCAGCCGCGCGAGCCGCCGAGCGCGCCTACGCGGACGGGTCGCCGGGGCTGCTGGCTGGGGCGCCGATCTCAATCAAAGACAACCATCTGACAGCCGGCATCCGCTCGACCAACGGTTCGCTGATCCATAAGGACCGCATTCCTGAGACGAACTCACTCTTCACCGAGCGGGTGTTGGCCGCTGGCGCCGTGCTGCTCGGCAAGACGAACCTGCCTGAGGCGGGCTGGAAGGGGGCGTCGACGAACCGGCTCGGGCCGCCGGCGCGCAACCCGTGGGATACCAATCGCACGCCGGGCGGCTCCAGTAGCGGCGCTGCCGCTGCAGCTGCCGCAGGTATCGGGCCGCTGCACCAGGGGGGCGATGGGGCCGGTTCGATCCGTATCCCGGCTGGTTTCTGCGGCGTGTTCGGGATGAAAGCATCGTACGGTGCGATTGCCTACCCCGGCACCAATGCAATGCAGTTGGCGCACCCTGGCCCGCTGACCCGCACGGTGCGGGACGGTGCGCTGTTGATCCAGGCGGTTGCT
>QEUZ01000088.1 GCA_003577355.1 Chloroflexota bacterium
CCACAGAGTTTTGCACGCCGATCACGCCATCTCAGTCGTGGTGCGGAATTGGGCTTCGCAACAGATCAGGAGTTTCCGCATCAGATCAGGGTCATGCAAAAGCCCGAGGGGCACCACTGGAATCAGGGCTGTGTCGAAGTCGTCCGAAGACGGCAGTGTCGAGGTCCAACTGACGGTGCGATCCTTCATGCTCCGGTCATCCCTCCGCTTCGGTCGGGATGACCGTGGGGGCATGGTTCGCTGGCGCACGTTCCCTGCATGACGACCGTGGATGACTTTGCAACAGCCCTGCCCCTGGAAGATGCACCGCTTGACATACATCGACACAGTCGCTACGATACGCAGCATCCAAATCCGTTTGGACGGTCAGTCTCGGTTAGACGCTACGAGGTTTTGGGAGTCAGGATGACCGAGGAGGCGCACTCAGCCGCACTACCGGCGCCGGCAGGCATCGAGCCGGGCATGGAGCACGTGCGCGAGCTGACCGATGTCGACGAGCTGCGGGTCATCTCCGACCCACGCCGCTGGGCGATCCACAGCCTGCTGATCCGCTACGAGCTGAGCGTCACCGAAATTGCTGAACGCATCGGTGAACCGCGCAAGCGCCTCTATCACCACATCAAGGAGCTGGAACGGGTGCGGCTGATCCGTGTCACACGCACCGAGCAGCGGTTCGGCATTACCGAGAAGTTCTACCGCGCGACCTCGGAGTGGCTCGACATCTCCCCTGCGTTGATGCACCTGCCCGCCTCCAGCGAGGAGGTCCAGGCGGCCACGAACTGGTACGTCAACCTGCTGCACATGACCGCAGCCAACCTGCGCCGGGCGATCAGTCTCGACCCGCGAGTGATCGGCAACGAGCTGTTTTGGGCGTCCTATAACGGCATTCGCATGTCGCCGGAACGGGCAGCCGAGCTCGCGCGCAGGCTCGCAGAGCTGCACGAAGAGTTCGTCACCGATGAGCCAGCGTATTCGGGCGAACCGTACCAGGGCATCTCGCTGACCCTCGTGATGCTGCCGCTCCCGCCGCGCCAGCCGGCAGACGAACGGGCCAGCGCACCACAGGACCGCTCGCCGCCGAAGTAGCCGTTTGCATCGCCTGTCACGTTATTCGTGCATACGTCGCTTGCGCCTGTGCGCATGCGGAGGGGGGCGCTGTGTCTCACGATCCGGTCACGCAGGGGTTCAGCCAGGTGGAATACCAGCGCCGCTGGGATGCTGTGCGGGCCGCCCTGCCCCCGGCCGGGCTGGACGCGCTGTGTGTGACCGCACCATTGCGCCTGGAATGGCTCTCCGGCGCCGACGGCAGCGGGATGTGGCCCGACCCACTCATTCTCGCACCGGGACAGCCGGTAACACTGGTCGTGCGACGCTACGAGGAAGACCGTGTCCGCACGACTGGCCGCGTCGAGCGCATCGTCAGCTACTTCGGAGAGGACGATGCTCTCGACGTTTGGGCAGAGACCCTGCGCGAGATGGGACTGGACAGTGCGCGGCTCGGGCTGGAGCTCGATTGCTGGGGGCTTGCTCCCCGCGATGTCAGCGAGCTCCAACGCCGCCTGCCACGCCTGACGGTGCTGGATGCATCGCGCATTGCCGGCGATGTCATGGACGTCAAGTCGGACGAAGAGCTGGCAGTCATGCGGGCTGCCGCGGCGTATGCCGATATCGGTATGCAGGCCTTCTTTGGCGCCCTGCACGCCGGTGCGCTCGAATCCGACGTGGCAGCGACCACGCTGGCGGCCATGCGGGCCGCCGGCAGCGAACCGATGCCGTTCGGCGCAACCATACTCCTGGGCCAGAACAGCGCGGTGCCGCACGGTGCGAGCGGTACGACGCGCCTGCAGCCCGGCGATGTCGCCTTCGCCGAGTTCGGTGGGGTCTGCCATGGTTACTGTGCCGGGTTGGTGCGCAGCGCTGTCCTCGGCAACAACCCAGCCGCCGAGGCGCTCTATGCGGTCGCCCGCCGCGCGCTCGAGGCAGGGCTGGGCGCCATCCGCCCCGGGGCGACAACCGGCGCTGTCGATGCTGCCGTCCGTGGAGTTGTTACCGCAGCTGGCTATGCAGCGGCCTTCCGGCACCGCAGTGGCTATGCCATTGGGCTGGGCTGGCAGGACCGCGGCAACACCAGCCTGAAACCGGGCGGCTCGACCATCTTGCGCCCCGGCATGACCCTGCACTTGCCGGTCAACCTCTTCGCCCAGGGCGAATTCTGCGTTGGTTGCAGCGAAACGGTTCTAGTGACCTCCGACGGAGCGGAACCATTGGGCCGCCTGCCGCGTGACCTTGTGTGGGTGGGCTGATATGGCAGATATGCGCGCTGCCTACATGCGTGCCGAGCGGTTTCTGCCCTGGAACGTCGCTGGGCTGGTCTACCATGCCGAGGTCAGCCCACGCTGGGTCGGCGCTGGACCGCAGTTCTGGTACCGGGTGAACACGCGGAACGGACCGCGCTGGTTGCTGGTTGATCCGCCCATCGGCGATGTCGCGCCGGCGTTCGACCATGCGGGACTGGCCCGCGCGCTGTCCTCGTGGCTGGGTGTGCCGGTGACCGCCGACGCGCTCCCGCTCGATGACCTGGACCTGACCCACGCTCCAGCGCAGATCGGCCTACGTGTGCGCGGGCGCTGGCTGCACTGGGAACCAGGCGCATCCGCCTGCGCGCCGGACGCTAGCCCGCGCCCGCTGCCATACGAGCTCCTCTCGCCAGATGGCCGCTGGGCAGCGTTCCGGCAGGACCACAACCTGTGGGTGCGTGAGCTCGCGAGCGGGCTGGAACGACAACTGACCTTTGATGGTGTGCAGGATAACGATTACGCAGGCCCAACCGACGTGTTGGCAACCGGGCTGAGCGACAGGCGCGCCGGCCGCCAGGAACCACACGCGGTTTGGTCCCCCGATTCGACGCGCCTGCTCACGTTTCGGCTCGACCAGCGCGCCGTTCGGCGCATGCCGCTGGTGCAATCGACGCCACGCGATGGGAGCCGTCGTCCGCTGCTCTACACCTTCCGCTATGCACTGCCCGGAGACGCGGATGTGCCGCTCGCTACCCTCCTCATCTGCGACGTGGCCGGTGGGGGCCAGGTGACCCTGCAGACCCCACCCCTGCTGGCGCCGTGCCTCACCCCCTGGGACGACCGCTTGCTCTGGTGGAGCGCCGACGGCGCCTCCGTCTACTTCGTGCGGGAAACCCGTGGTTACGCACAGGCCACCCTCTGCCAAGCCGACGCCTGCTCCGGCGAAACGCGCGACCTGCTGACAGAACACTCCTCCACCTGGGTGGACATCGGGCAGGTGCAGTTTTCGGCCGAGCCTCCAGTGTATGCACTCGCCTCCGGCGATCTCCTGTGGTGGTCGCAGCGAGACGGCTGGGGGCATCTCTATCGTCTGAGCTGCACCGACGGCAGCCAGACGCCGATTACCTGTGGCGAGTGGAATGTGCGCGCGATCGCGCATGTCGACGAAACCGCCGGTCTGGTCTGGTTCAGCGCGACGGGAGTCGAAACGGGACGCAACCCGTACTACCGGCATCTCTACGTCACGTCGCTGGCCGGAGGCGCAGCGCGCCTGTTGACGCCGGAGGATGCCGACCATGCCATCAGTTTCTCTCCCTGTGGCGGGTGGTTCGTCGACTGTTACTCGCGTATCGACCTACCCCCGGTCAGCCTGCTGCGCCGGGCCAACGGCGACCTGGTGCGCGAGCTTGAGCACGCCGACATCGACGACCTGCTGGCAACCGGCTGGAACCTGCCGGAACGCCTGGAGTGTCGCGCGCGCGACGACGCAACGCCAATCTACGGGATGCTACTGCGCCCCAGCACCTTCGACCCTGCTTGTCGCTACCCACTGCTCGATGATGTCTACCCCGGCCCACACAACATCCGCACCCCCACCCGCTTTCCACTGCCAGAGTCGTTTGCCGGGTTCTGGCAGGCACAGGCGCTGGCCGAGCTCGGCTTCCTGGTGCTCACCCTGGATGGCCTCGGCACAGGCTTTCGGGCACGCGCACTGCAGCACATGGCCTGGGGCCCGGGGTTCGGCGAAGCTGGCGGGCTCCCCGACCATGTCCATGCCCTGCGGCAACTCGCCCGCGAGCGGCCGTATCTGGACCCTGAGCGTGTTGGGGTCTACGGCCACTCCGGGGGCGGGTTCGCAGCCGCGCGGGCGATGCTGCTGTATCCCGAGGTATTCCGCGTCGGCGTTGCCGCATCTGGCAACCACGACCAGCGCGGCTACCACGCGCAGTGGGGCGAACAGTATCTGGGAGCGGATATCAGCCGCTACTTTGCCGATGCAGCGAACAGCTCGCTGGCGGCACGGCTCACCGGCAAGCTGCTGCTGATCCACGGCGAGCTGGACGACGACGTGCACCCGGCGATGACCCTGCAATTGGTCGATGCGCTGGTGCAGGCCAACCGCGATGTCGACCTGCTGATCGTGCCGAACGCCAACCACGACTTTGTTGACCCCCTCGCGGAGCCGCAACCGCCGGGCAGCGGCATGGCCGAACGCTACGTCGTGCGCCGGCGCTGGGACTACTTCGTGCGGCACCTGCTGGAAAGACAGCCGCCAGATTCCTACCTGATCCAGCCGCCAGATACAGCACGAGGAGGGCCGATGTGAGATTCCCACGCGCCCGAGAGCGCGCCGGCGTCCGCCGAAACCCAGCTTGACTCTTTTCTCCGACTAATTCAGTCGGGTATCCTCTCGCTACTGAAAGGGGATTCCGAGATGGGAAAGTCATGCCTCTCGATGTCGCGCCGCAACCTCCTGCGCTCTGCAGCCGGCGGCGTCGCCGCGCTGGCGGTGCTGCCACTGCTGGCCGCCTGCGGTGGCGACGACGATGACGAACCAACAGCGACGCCGGCGCAGGCTGCGCCCACGCCGACAAGCCCGGCCGCTGAAGCCACCGCGACAACAGCCGCACCCGCGCCAACCGCAACGACGGCAGCGCCAGCAGCCAGCCCGACAAGCCCCCCAAGTGGCAGCGCCGACCGTTTGATGGGCAAGCAGATCGAAGCGACTGGCAGCGAGGGCGGCACGCTGATTCTCGCTACCCCATATGGCGGGGAGACGATCTCCCCCTTCGACGCCTACCCGTACGCGTACATCGCCTTTGAGTTGCTTGTCGAGCTCCACCCAGACACCTCGGAGCTGGTTGGCAACCTGGCAGAGGGTTGGGAGGTATCGGCCGACGGGCTGACCGTTACCTGCAACCTGCGTTCCGGTGTTACCTGGCACGACGGCGAGCCGTTTACCGCCGACGACGTGACGACAACCTATACGATCAACACCAACCCGGACAACCTGTATGCGTCTGCGTTCAGTGGCATCGCGCGCGTCGAAACGCTCGACGAGCTGACGGTCGCCTTCACACTTGCATCGCCCGATGTTGACTTTATCCCCGGCACACTGGCCATCTGGCCGGTTGGCGCCGACCACATCTGGAACGGGGTGGATGTCGTCACCTTGTATGAAGATGGCGGCGTGACCGGCGCCGACCCAGCGCGGGTCATCGGCACAGGTCCATTCATGTTCAGTGAAATCAGTCCAGCCGAGCACATTTCCTTTGCCGCCTACCCAGACTACTGGGACGGCGCACCACATCTCGACGAGGTGATCTACCGCGTCACCCCGGACCCGACAGCCATGTCGCAGATGCTGATCACCGGCTCCCTCGACGCCATTCCCTTCCCCCCTGGCGTCGACCCGGCAGCGGTAATCGAACTGGAGCGAGCCGGTGGGATAACCCTGCCGCAGTTCCCGGCCGGCGACGTGCAACTGATCTACTTCAACCAGTCCGAAGAGCTCGCGCCGTTCTTCACCGATGTCAATGTGCGCAAGGCACTGTTGCTGGCAATCGACCGCGAACTGCTGCTAGAAGGGGTACTCTTCGGGTACGGGCAGCTTGCCCACGGGGTCATCACCCCGCTCTCCTGGGCGTACAGCGACGACGTGGACCCAACCTATGCCTACGATCCGGACGGCGCCGCGGCCCTGCTCGACGAGGCGGGCTGGGTCGCCGGCAGTGGTGGCGCGCGCGCCAAGGACGGCACGCCGCTGTCCTTTACTGTCAGCGTCTGGGAAGCAAACGTCGACAGCATCTCCTATGCCGAGGCGATCCAGCAGTTCTGGGCCGACATCGGCGTAGCGATGGAGATCCAGGTCGAAACGACCGCCGTCTACTTCGAAAAGTTCAGCGCAGAGCGTACGTACCAGGCAGTCATCGGCACGCATTACCCCGGGTCGTCGCCGATCTTCGCACCCAGCTTCCTGTGCGAGGGGGATGACAACCGCATCGGCTACTGTAACCCGGATGTCGACGCCTTGCTATTCGAAGCAGCCGGAGAGCCCGACCGCGAGAAGCGGGTGGGGCTCTACACCCAGGCCAACAGTATCCTGATGCAGGATGTCGCAGTCGCGCCACTGGCCTTTACGACCGGTATAGCGGCGGTCAGCGAACGGGCGCACAACCTCTTCCCCAACGCAGTCAACTTCCTGTTCAACGCCGAAACCTGGTGGATTGAGAGCTAATCGTGACAACGGCGCCGGCGTCGCTCCCCAGCTGTTCCCGCACGGCACGCGCATCCGGCGATGAGCCGATCGGCTGTGAGATCGCCCGTGAGCACTTCGTGTTGCTGGAAACCCCGCTCCCGTGGCCAGCGGACATCGAGGATGCGCGCCACATCCCGCAACGTGTCCGCGACCTGGTGGAGCGCTTCGAGCATGGCAGTCAGGAGCTGTACGTTCTCGGGCTTGCGCCGGATGCCAGCTACTCCCTCCCCGGCTACACCCGCATCCTATCGTTTCGTCGCCCCACCGGCGCATTCAACGCCTTTGAGCGCGCCGAATACCTCGTGCCGCATGCCACCGTGCCGGATGTAATGGAAATGCTCTGCCTCGCCCCGGATACAGCGGCGCAGTTTTCGCAGTGGCTGGCGCCGGGGCCGGGCCTGCGAGATCTGCTGGTCTGCACCCACGGCGCGCAGGACCTGTGCTGCGCACGCTACGGCTACCCTGCCTACCGGCGCCTGCGCGAACGCTATGGGGCACAGCCCGGCGTGCGCATCTGGCGTTCCAGCCACTTCGGCGGACATCGCTTCGCCCCGACGATGCTGGAGTTCCCCACCGCACGCGGCTGGGCCTGGCTGGACGACAACACCGCCGACCGGCTCGTGGAACGCAGCGGGCAACTGCCGGACCTGTACCGGCACTATCGCGGCTGCGCGGGGCTGGGGTTCTTCGCACAAGTCGCTGAGCGCGCCATCTTCTCGCAGGTCGGCTGGGACTGGCTGGACTACCGCATCAGCGCGGAGATCACCTCCGGCGACCCCGGCGAGCAGGATATCTATCCCGTGTTCGCCGACGACCCACCGCCCCCGATCGGTGTACGGATCGACTACCGGGCGCCCAGCGGTCGCACCGGCAGCTGGTGGGCCGAGGTCGTCCCGCGCGACCAGGTCACGACACATGGCGAATGCTCGCTGGACTACCTGCACCCCACCTGGCGCTTCGACGCTCCGTCGCTGGAACACATCCCAGGGGCAACCCACTGATGCCAGCCGTGCGCCAACTGCGGCTCGCCCCGCACGTCGTCGTCTCCGAACACGGCACGTACCGCCTGCCAGTTGAGTGTGGCTACCTGACCGTGCCGGAACGCCGTGACATCCCGAACAGCCGTGCCATCGAACTCGCCTTCTACCGCCTGCGCACACCAGCAGCCAACCCGGAGCCGCCGTTGATCTTCCTGGTCGGCGGGCCAGGAGGATCTGGCGCCGAGGAGCTCACCTGGGAACCGGCCATCCCCTGGTTCACAGCGCTGCAAGCGCGCTGCGACGTGCTGCTGTTCGACCAGCGCGGCACCGGCCGTTCGCGCCCAAACCTGGCCAACCCACTCCGCTACGACCTGCCGCTCGACCGCGCGTTGGACCGCGACGACTATCTGGCCGAAGCACAGCGCCTCTCGCACCTGGCCGTACAGTTCTGGAGTGAACGCGGCGTCGACCTGCGCGGCTACACGACCATCGAAAGCGCCGACGACATCAACGACCTGCGGGCGGCGCTGGGCTACCCGCAGGTCAGCCTGTGGGGAGCCAGCTATGGCTCGCACCTGGCGCTGGCAACAATCCGCCGGCATGGGCGCCATATCGCGCGCGCCCAGGTCGCGCTGGTGGAGGGGCCGGACCACACTTGGAAGCTGCCGAGCAATGTCCAGCGCTGCCTCGCCCACCTGGCCGAGCTGGCCGCTGCCGACCCGGCGGTCCGCAAGGCCGTCCCCGACCTGCTCGACCTGATCGGCAGCGTCATCGACGGACTGCGGCGCGCACCAGCGCGAGCGACGCTCGCCAACCAGCGCGGCGGCGGCCAGCTGGAACTGCGCCTGAGCGCGTTCGACCTGCAACGCGCCACCGCAGGCATGCTCGGCTGGCGCAACGCCCTGCGCGATGTGCCAGCCTGGTATCTGGCAATGGCCTCCGGCGACTACCGCCGCCTCGCAGAGGAAACCCTGGAGCGCCGTCGCGGTGTGTTCACCAGCGCAATGTACTGGCAGATGGACAGCGCATCGGCCGCCAGCCCAGCCCGGCTGGAGCGCATCCGTCGTGAAGCTCCGGCCACCTTGCTGGGTGATGCCATCGACTTCCCCTTTCCAGATATCGCTGCCGCCTGGCCTGCCGCCGACCTCGGCGACGAGTTTCGCGGGCCGCTCGCAAGCGACATCCCGACCCTCTTTATCAGCGGTACGCTTGACGGGCGCACCCCGCCAAGCAACGTCGACGAGCTCCTGCCCGGCTTCAAGCAGGGCCAGCATCTGGTCATCGAACACGGCGAACACGACTACGCGGACCTACTCTTCGGCATCCCGGAAGTGGCTGAAACCAGCCGAGCATTTCTGCTGGGAGAGCCGTATGCCATTGGCTCGCCGAGGGCAGCCTTTCGCTTTACGCACCCAGAGAGGGGAGGCGGGTCGTGAGCCGCTTCATCATCCGCCGGGTGCTCCTCATCGTCCCGCTGCTGATCGGCATCACCATGCTCACCTTCGGCATTGCCAACCTCGTGCCGGGTTCACCGCTGGCCGACCTGGAATACAACCTGCAACGCAACCGTGAGCTCACCCCGGAGCAGATCGAGCGGATCAAGCACAACCTCGGCCTGAACCAGCCAATGCACGTGCGCTACCTCGTCTGGCTGAGCAATGTTGCGCGCGGTGACCTGGGCATGTCAATCCGCAGCCATGCTCCGGTCACCCAAATGATCCTCGACCGCCTGCCGAACACGCTCCTGCTCACAACAACAGCATTCCTGCTCTCGCTGCTCTTTGCCGTGCCCGTGGGGGTGTATGCTGCAGTCCACCGCAATTCCTGGTTCGACCGCGCAACCACGGCGACAGCGGTCGCCGCTTACTCCGCGCCGACCTTCTGGCTGGCGCTACTGCTGATCCTCTTGCTGGCGGTCAAGTTCCAGCAGTGGGGGCTGCCCAGCTTACCGGCCGGCGGCACCTACGACCTGCGCCACGGCGGCGGGTTCTGGGACAGGGTTGAACACCTGATCCTGCCCGCGTTCACCCTTGCGTTCGTCCAAACCGCCTACTGGACCCGCTTCATCCGCTCGCAAATGCTCGAGGTGCTTGGCCAGGACTACGTGCGGGTGGCGCGCGCGAAGGGATTGCGCGAGCGTGCCGTCGTCTTCCGCCACGGGCTGCGCAATGCATTGCTGCCGCTGGTGACCCTGCTGGGCCTGAGCCTGCCGGAGCTCTTCGCCGGAGCGGTCATCATCGAACAGATCTTCACCTGGCCCGGTATGGGTTTGCTCGCCTACTCCGGCGCAATCAACAAGGACTACCCGGTCATCATGGGCACGGTGCTCTTTGCCGCTGTACTGGTGATCCTCGGCAACCTCCTGGCAGATATCTGCTACAGCCTGGTGGACCCGCGGGTGCGCCAGTGAACCGATGAGGAGCCCACGGGTGGACGATGCCCAGCACCTGCCGCGCATCGGTACGTTGACCGAACGCACCCAGAGACCACGCTCGGTCGCCTCGATCGCCTGGCGACGCTACCGGCGCGACCGGCCGGCAGTGGCCGGGCTCATCGTGCTGCTGCTGCTGGTGTTGCTGGCCCTGAGCGCCGGGCTGATCAGCGAACATGTCACCGGCTTCAGCCCGACGCAGCAGGATATCCGCAACCGTTTTCAGCCGATCGGCAGCAACGGCTACCTGCTCGGCAGCGACCAGCTCGGCCGCGACACGTTCACCCGGCTGCTCTTCGGGGCGCGGGTCAGCCTGGGCATCGCTGGGCTGTCCATCGTGGTAGCACTGCTGGTCGGCGCCGCGTATGGGGTCGTGTCCGGGTACTTCGGCGGCTGGGTCGATGGCGTGCTGATGCGCATCGTCGATGTCCTGCTGGCCGTGCCGAGCCTCTTCCTGTTGCTGCTGATCGCCTCGATGTGGCGTATGGGGCCGTTGGCGCTGGCCTTCGTCATCGCCGCGACGGCCTGGGTCACCCTCTCACGCCTGGTACGTGGCGAAGTGCTCGCCCTGCGTCAGCGCGAGTACGTCGAAGCAGCGCGCATCGCCGGCGACCGGCCCGTGCGTGTGATGGTGCGCCACATCCTCCCAAACGTGCTGCCGGTCATCATCGTCTGGGCCAGCCTGACCGTGCCGGGGCTGATCCTGGCCGAGGCGGGGCTCTCCTACCTCGGCCTCGGCATCCAGCCGCCAACCCCCAGTTGGGGCAACATGCTCTCGGACAGCCAGCGGGTCTGGAGCCACTCCGCGGCCCTGGTGCTCCTGCCCGGCATCGCCATCTACCTGGCCGTCTTCGCGATCAACCTCGTCGGCAACGGCCTGCGCGATGCCCTCGACCCACGCCTCACCGAGTAGCGCCCTTGCACAGCCGGGTACAATAACCAAACGGCTGCGGAACAACGGTGTTCAGCGGCAGCGCCTGCGGAGGGACGCATGCAAATCTTCGGAATTGGCCTTGGCACCCTGATCGTCATCATCTTGATCATCTGGCTGCTGTTCTAGACGAGGTGACAGGCAACAGGTGACAGGTAACAGGGGTTTGGCGCGTTTGGTCGCACCGACCACCGCACCACACGTAAGCAGGTATCCTGCAGCCGCATGGTCCCCAGCGCGGTATCGGGCACACAGTCAGGAGCCAGCAAGGACGTGGCGCTGACTCTCGTGTTCCAACCACCGCCCACTGTCGGGTCAAGCTAGCTCGTTTCAGCAGAGAAGAGTGCTTCAGGCAAGGACGATCACACCACTGGTCACTCGTCACTGGTCACTCCACTAGCCTCGCTCCTGTCAACTGTTGCCTGTCACCTGTCACCTCAATGCCGGGTTAGGCGTTCAACCAACGACGTGCCGTCCGGCGCGACGCCGGTTGTTTCCGCCTTGCGGTCGAGGCGCTCGAAGCCCCGCTGGGCGTAGCGCACACCCAGGAACCGCAACGGTTCCGGCTCCCACTTGCGCTCTTTGCGGTTCACAAATGGCAGCCGGCTGATCTCGCTGTCGGTGTGGGTCAGCAGGTCGGCCAGGATGCGCCCCGAGAGGTTGGACGGCCCGACGCCGGTGCCGGTGTAGCCAAAGGCGGCCGCCAACCCCTCGCGCGGGTCATAGCGCACCGTCGGCACATAGTCGCGCGACCAGCCGAGCGGCCCGCCCCAGTTGTGGGTGAATTTGACGTCCTTCAGCAACGGGAACCACTCGCGCACGTTGTCCTGCAACATCTGCAGTGTCGGCCCGTGGCGGTCGTACTCGTCCTTGATCGCGGAACCGAAGTGGTACGGTGCACCGCGCCCGCCAAACAGGATACGGCCATCGGCGGTGTGGGTGAGGTACTTCACCATGTTCGTCGCCGACGACAGCCCCTCGCGCGCCTCCCAGCCAATCGCCTGCCACTCAGCGGGAGAGAGCGGCTCGGTCAGCGTAATCAGCGAATAGACCGGCATCACGCTGCGCCGCAACTGGGGAAAGCGTGAGAGGTACGACTCACCGGCCAGGACGATTGTCTTCGCGCGGACATGGCCACGGTTCGTGTGCAGCGCTGGGTACGGCCCAGTCGTGTAACCAGTGACCTCGGTTTCCTCGTAGATCGTCGCGCCACGCCGCTCGACAGCCCGCGCCAACCCACGCGCCAGCTTGGCCGGGTGGATCTTGCCGCCGCGCGCGTTATAGTGCCCGCCGACCGCACCGGCCACCGCCACCCGCTCGGCGACCTGCTGCGCGTCCAGCACCTGCGAATCCTCGCCGAAGCCGAACTCCTCCAGCGTGCGCTGGTCGCTCTGCAACACATCCAGCTGGTATGGACTCCGCGCCAGGCGCATGTAGCCCCCGCGCACGAAATCCATGTCGATCCCCTCGCGCGCAGCCACGCCGGAGATTTCATCCACCACGTCGTGGATCGCCCGCTGCAGGTCGACCGCCGCCTGGCGCCCAAAGAGCTGCGCCACCCGCCGCAGCCCG
>QEUZ01000089.1 GCA_003577355.1 Chloroflexota bacterium
GCATGACGACCGTGGATGACGTTGCAACAGCTCTGTCAGGGCTGGGTCGCCGCAGGAACCTCAGAGTGGCCTGCAGCGTCGCCGGAATCCGAGCCAGTGTTCCAACTACCGTCCACTGTCGGGTCAAGGTAACTCGTTTCACCAGAGAAGAGTGCTGCAGACAAGGACGATCACTCCACTGGTCACTGGTCACTGGTCACTGGTCACTCGCCACTCGTCACTCGTCACTCCACTCGGGCGCACCACGCTGGTGTAGCCGATTGCGCCGACGATGATCGCGATGACCGCCATGGTGAGAAAGGTGTTGCGCACGCCGATGCGCGGGATCAACACGATGACCGGCAGGAAGGTGCCGGCCAGCGAGCCGAGCGTACCGAGGGCATAGACCGTGCCAGCCGATGCGCCGGCTGCACCCACGCCGGTGACCACCAGGCGGATCGCCGCCGGGGTGATGATGCCCAGCACGAACGGAGGCAGGGTGATCAGCAGCAGCGTCGAGAGGAAAATACCCAAGCGCACGCCGCCGAAATCGAAGGTCAGGTCCTGGATCTGAAAAGCAACCCAGCGCCCAACAAACGCCAGCAGCACCGTCCAGACGCCAGTGATCAGCAGGCAGGTGGAGAGCAAGCGATGGGTCGGCGCCCGGTCGATCAGCCGGCCGCCAACGGTGTAGCCCAATGACAAGAAGGCAAACGTCAGGCCAATGATGATCGACCAGAGGTCAGTCGTGGTGCCGAACGCGGGAGCCAGCAACCGCTCGGCCGCAAGCTCCACCCCCAACCCGACGACGCCAGCGAAAACAACGCACAATTTGGCATACCCGCGCACGGTCATCTGGCCGGTCCCTCCTCGCGGGCACTCCAGAACTGCGATGATCCGAAGAACGCTGGAGCAGTGCAGTGCGCGACCATTGGTTGCGCGTGCTGCATCAAACCATCGTCTCCACCGTACGGCGGATACGCATCAGCGCTTCTTCGATATTCTCCAGTGAGTTGGCGTAGCTCAGCCGCAGGTACCCCTCGCCAGCCGCACCGAACGCCGAACCCCAGAGCAACGCGACGCCGCCTTCGTCCAACAGCTTCGTCGCAATCGCCCTGGAGTCCGCACCCAGCGCACTGACGTTGGGGAAGACGTAGAACGCGCCATTGGGGGTCAAGCAGGAAATGCCAGGGATCGCGTTCAGGCCGGCCACCATCACGTCGCGCCGGCGGCGGAACTCAGCGACCATAGCATCGACGGCGTCCTGAGGGCCGGTGAGCGCCGCAACTGCGGCCAGCTGGCTGAAACCGGGGGTGCACGAGTTCACATTTACCGCCAGGCGCGTAACCTGCTCGGCGAGCCACACCGGCATCACGCCATAGCCCATGCGCCAACCGGTCATGGCATAGGTCTTGGAGAACCCATCGAGGATCACCGTGCGGTCGAGCATACCGGGCTGGCGGATGATGCTGTCCGGCACACCGGCATAGACGATCCGCGAGTAGATCTCGTCGGAGAGGACAACAAAATCCCGTTCGACCGCGAGCTTCGCCAGCCGTTCCAGCGCTTCGGTCGGGATCATCCCGCCGGTCGGGTTGTGTGGGGAGTTGATGATGACCAGCCGGGTGCGGTCGGTGACAAGCGATTCGAGCTCATCCGGGTCGAAACTGAACTCGCGCTCCTCGCGCAACGTCAACGGCACCGCCGTGGCGCCGGAGAAATTGATCACCGATTCGTAGATCGGGAAGCCGGGGTTGGGGTAGATAACTTCATCGCCATGTCCAGCCAGGGCCAGGATCACGAAGAACATGATCGGCTTGCCGCCTGGGGTAACGACGACCCGCTCTGGCCCCACCTGCACACCGCGCGTCTCCGACGTGTAGTTGGCGATTGCCTCGCGCAGTTGCGGTATCCCAGCGGTTGGCGTGTAGTGGGTTTCGCCAGCCCGCAGCGCGGCCACCGCCGCCTCGATAATGTGTTCGGGCGTCGTGAAGTCCGGCTCGCCAATCTCCAGGTGGACAACGTGGCGACCCTGCGCCTCCAGCGCCCTGGCACGCACGAGCACGTCGAACGCACTCTCAGTCCCGAGGCGGGACATTCGTTCCGCGAGATGCATCGTTGGTATCCGGCTTTCGGCTATTGGCCGGCGGCACAAGCGCGAACCCCCGGCGGCTCGCTGCGCGGCGGCCCTTGCATAACGATACGCGATCGGAGGCCGCCTGGCCTACGTTCCTCTTGCGACAGACAAGGGCAACGTTGCGGATGTGTTCCCACGTCGTGCGCGCGGCGACTTTCTGGGCACTGATGAACACACGCTGGCGGACGTTGGAGCAGTACAGACCAGATCGAGCAGGGCTGTGTCAAAGTCGTCCGAAGACGGCACTATCTAGCTCCCGCTGACGGTGCGATCCCTCACGCTCCGGTTACCCAGACCGGAGGGGAGCATGTCTTGCTGGCGCAACTTTGCTGCACAACGACCGTGGATGACGTTGCAACAACCCGGCCAGATCAGGACGCCATCCTTGACGCTTTGGCGACTTCGCCATATTGTCGCCGCAACCGAGAGGAAACGCGCGATGAGCGGACACGCGGGTTACGACGTGATTGTCCTGGGGTTGGGCGGCTGGGGCAGTGCGATCACCGCCCGGCTGGCGCAACGCGGCCAGCGTGTGCTGGGGATCGACCGCTACACCCCGCCGCACGACAAGGGTTCCTCGCACGGTCACTCGCGGCTGATCCGGGTTTCCAGCGTCGAGCATCCCAGCTACACGCCGATCATGCAACGTTCCTACGAACTGTGGCACGACCTGGAGCAGGCAACCGGGCTGCAGGTCTTCACCCGCACCGGTGGCATCTCGTTCGGCCCACCGGACGAGGAGGTGATCCGCGACCTCCCTCCGGCCTATGAACCGTATGGCTTGCCCTACCAGTGGATCGAGCGCGACGAAGCGCGCAGCCGCTACCCAATGCTGCGGCTCGAACCGGGCGAAGTCGTCATCCTGGACGAATCGGCCGGCATCCTGCACCCGGAACGCGCGGTCGAGGCGCACCTGGCGCTGGCACGCCAGTATGGTGCGGAACTGCTGCTGGGCGCGGGCGAAACGCACTGGGAGGCCAGCGCAGCGGCGGTCCACGTGCGCACCGAGGTCGGCGAGTACAGCGCCGACCGGCTGGTGCTGGCGGCCGGCGCCTGGATGCCCGACCTGCTGGGCTACCCGCTGAACCTGCAGGTGGAGCGTCAGGTGATGCTCTGGTGGCAGCCGCGGTCGCACCCGGAGTGGTTCCGGGCCGGAACCTTGCCCTGGTTCATTGGTGCGTGCGACCCGCCATACGAAATCATCTATGGCGTGCCGGATATGGATGGGGAAGGGGTCAAGTTCGGCATGCACCGCGGCGGGCAGCTCGGGCATATCGACGCGATCGAACGTGACATCCTGCCCGAAGACATCGCCGTGGTGCGTGGCTATATCCAACGCCGCATGCCAGAGCTGGAGGGCACGCTCCTCAACGCCAAGACCTGCGTCTACACCAACACCCCGGACCGCCACTTCGTCATCGGCAGCCACCCCCTGGAGCCGCGTGTCGTCGTGGCCGGTGGGGGTTCCGGTCGCGGGTTCAAGTTCTGCGCGGTCATTGGGGAGATCGTCGCCGACTTGGTGATCGACGGCGCCACCCGCCACGACATCGCGTTGCTCGCCCCCACTCGCCCAGCCGTGCGCACCTAGCTCGCGCGCCCATTTTCCTCGCCACGCTACCGAAACGGGCGCCACGGCATGGCAGAATTGCCGGGGAAAGTGAGGGAGCGATGGCAGAGACGGAGCGCACGCGCGGCGCGGCACGTGCTTCAATTACGTCAACCTTGCGGAATGTCGTCGATCCCTTTCGAGAATTTGTCCAGACCGAAGCATCCGGCGGCATACTGCTGTTAATCTGCGCAGTGTTCGCCCTGCTTTGGGCAAATTCCCCCTGGGACGACCTGTACGACGACCTCTTCCACACCTACATCACAATCTCTGTTGGGGATTACGGGATCTCCGCGTCGTTCGCCCATTGGATCAACGATGGTCTGATGGCCATCTTCTTCCTGGTGGTCGGGCTGGAGATCAAGCGTGAGGTCCTGGTCGGCGAGCTCGCCTCGCTGCGGCGGGCGGCTTTGCCGATTGCAGCAGCCATTGGCGGCATGGTCGTACCGGCATTGATCTATGTCGCCATCAACGCCGGGGGCGAGGGCTCCCACGGCTGGGGTATCCCGATGGCGACCGACATCGCCTTTTCGTTGGGTGTGCTCGCCGTCCTCGGCAGCCGCGCACCGGCAACGCTCAAGGTGTTCCTCACCGCGCTGGCAATTGTCGACGACATCGGCGCGGTGCTGGTGATCGCACTCTTCTACACCGCCGATGTGTCGCTCAACTACATCCTGCTTTCGGCCGGCATCCTGGCTCTGCTGGTCATCATGAACCTGCTCGGCGTGCGCCGCACGATGCCCTACATCATCCTCGGCATCGGGTTATGGATCGCCGTCTACCAGACTGGCGTGCATGCTACCGTGGCCGGCGTACTCCTTGCACTCACCATCCCAGCCCGCCACTCACTCAGCGCATCCGAGCTTCTCGCACGCGGCAGGCAGATCCTCGAAGAGTTCGAGGAGGTCGACCGCACCGACGACTTGGGGCGACGCATCTTGACAGACGGTCGCTACGCCTCAGCACTGCACGAAGTGGAGCAGATCAAGCGCGCGCTGCAATCTCCGTTGCAGCAGTTCGAGCACTCGCTGCACCCCTGGGTGGCCTACCTGATCGTGCCGCTCTTTGCGCTGGCGAATGCCGGCGTCTCGCTGGGCGGTGAATTCGGCTCGATGATCACCGAGCCGGTCACCCTCGGGGTCATCGCGGGCCTGTTCATCGGCAAGCAGCTTGGGATCACCGGCTTCACCTGGCTGGGGGTGAAGACGGGCTTGATGAACCTCCCGAGCGGCATCGGCTGGCGACAGATCCATGCCGTCGCCTGTATCGCCGGCATCGGTTTCACGATGTCGCTCTTCATCGCCAACCTGGCGTTTATTGGCAATGCCGAGCATGGCGCCCGGCTGCTGGATGACGCCAAGATCGGCATCCTGGTGGCGTCGCTGCTCTCTGGTGTGATGGGCTACATCCTGCTACGCAGCAGCAAACCCGTGCGGGAGGAAGCGCCCGAGTAGTCAAGCGTCACCGCGCACGGGCTGTTCCATGCGCGGTGACGCCTGATGCACTGGAGCCTCACGCTAGCGCAGGTGGCGCGTGAACCAGTCCAGGATCCGCTGGTGGACATCGACACGATGCTCCGGTAGCCCAATGAATGGGAACAGGTGGTTACCGCCGGGGTAGCGCGCAAGCTCCACCTCGCAGCCGGCCTGCTTGAGGATCGTGAACATCTGCTCCGCCTGGCCAACTGGGCAACGTTCGTCCGCCTCACCCTGAATGATCAGCGTGGGCGTCGTGCAGCGGTGGGCAAAGCCGGAAGGCGAACGCTGCGCGTACGCCTCGGCCGCCTCATGGGGCTTGCCACCCCAGTGTGCCGCACCATAGACGCCCATGTCGCTCGTGCCGTACATCGATTCAAAATCGAACGGCGGTGCACCGCAAACACAGGCCTGGAACCGGTCGGTCTGGCCGAGCATCCAGCTCGTCATATAGCCGCCATAGGAGTAGCCGAAGATGCCGGTGCGGGTCGCATCGGCATACGGGCGCTGCAGCACAGCGTCGAACACTGCCAGGAGGTCGCGATAGTCCTCGCCGCCCCAATCGCCAACCACCTGCTGGGTGAACCTGCGGCCATAGGTCGCCGACCCACGCGGGTTGGCGGCGATCACCAGGAACCCGTTGGTCGCCAGCACCTGCTGCCAGCCGAGGAAGAACGGGCCGTAGGCTCCCTGCGGCCCACCATGGATATCCATGACTACTGGATACTGCTTTGCCGGATCAAAGTCAGGCGGGTGGAGCAGCCAGGCTTCGATCTCGAAGTCACCGCGGTCGACAACGAACCGCTCGCCATCGGCCGGCGGCTGGGCTGCAAACGTCTCCGCATTGAGCGCGGTGACCGTGCGGGACACGCCGCTCTGGCTGTCATAGACGACCAGTTCGCCGAAGCTCGTGAACCCGGAGCTGGAGGTTACGACCACGCGCTTTTCAGCATCCAGGCTCAAGCCGCCGAGCATCGCCTGCATGCGGTGGACCGGCTCGACACTGCCGCTTTCGCTGTCGACCACGTACAGACCGTTGGCCCCCGCGCGCCCGCCCAGGAAGAGCACCTGGCGTTCATCCAGCCAGACCGGCGGCTCTGGCGGGGCCAGCAGCGGGAAGATCGAGCCGGGCATGATCGCCAGGTCGTCGGTGATCTGTCGTACCGCGCCGGTTGCCGCATCGATCACGTAGAAGTCCGGTTGCGCCGTCATCTCCGGGTCGGAAGCGACGATGATCCGCCCACCCTCCGGCGACCAGCTGAAGACGCCGACTCGCCCTGGAGCGATCACCTCTCGCGTTTCGCCGCTCGCAAGGTCCTGGAGCACCAGGCGGTTGTGCAGGTTGTCCCCGGCCCCAACGCTGTAGGCGATTGCCGTTCCATCCGGCGAGATCGCCGGCATGCTGTGGTCGTTCGCCTCGCTGGTGAGCTGGCGCCTTTCGCCGCTTGCGACATCGACGATGAATACCTGCATGCGAGTGTTGTTCACCCAGCCGCGCATGTCCTGCTTGTAGTCGAGGCGGCTGGTCACCCGCACCGCTGGCGCTGCGCCGGGGGCCGGTGGCGAGCCTTCGGGGGTATCCGGGTCGACCGGGGCAGTGAAGACGATTTGTGCGCCATCTGGAGACCACGCCAGGTCGGCCACCGGGCCGGGGTAGCCCAGCAGCTCGCGCGCCTCGCCTCCCTGCACCGGCAACAGGCAGATGCTGCTCCTGCCATTGCGGTCGGACAGGAACAGCAACTGCCTGCCATCCGGTGACCAGCGGGGCGAGCCGTTGGCGTTCCCGCTCCAGGTGATCCGCCGCGCGTTGCCGCCATCGATATCGCACACCCAGAGCTGGCTGCCGGGCCGCTTCGTCTGCGGGTCGATGCCGGCCAGGGCATAGACGATCGTCGTGCCATCCGGCGAGATGCGCGGGTCGGTTGCGGCGCGGATGTTGTAGACAATCGTTTCAGGCGAAAGCGGATTCCCCACGGGGCACCCCTTCGTATACGTGCTCACCGGGCGTTCCGGCGAGCTGGAGAATAACCGCGCCAAACCAACACGGCAACGCGCCGCCCCTCCGCACCTGGCGATGCGCTAGCGTTCAAACCACCGCCCACATTCGGGTCAAGGCAACTCGCTTCATCAGCGAAGAGCACTTCCGACGGAGACGTTCAGACCACTCGTCACTGGTCACTCGTCACTGGTCACTGGTCACTGGTCACTCGTCACTCGTCACTCGTTTCTCCACTAACGGTGCTGGTCGATCAGAATCTGGTTGCCATCAGGGTCTTCCAGCACGATATGGGCTGGGCCGCTGGAGCCTTCATCCGCCGCCACCAATGGCTCCACACCGTGCGCCCGCAGCCGGCGTTGCAGCTCGCGCACATCGGTGAACTCGTCCAACGGCTGGGCTGACTGGTCCCAACCGGGGTTGAAGGTGAGGATGTTCTTCTCGAACATGCCCTGGAACAGCCCGATCACGGTGTCGCCGTTCTTCAAGATGCACCAGTTGTCGGCGATGTTGCCGCCCAGGTCGCTGAAACCAAGCTTCTCGTAGAACGCTTTCGAAGCGTTGATGTCCTGCACCGCCAGGCTAACCGAAAACGCGCCAAGTTCCACGACAGCATCCCTTCATACGAGCGATCGGTCCACCAACGTGTACGTACATTCTAGCCGAGTTGGACGCACATCCACCGAGGCGAGAGGAGACGTTGCGCACGGCACTGGTCAACTAGCAGATTGCGCCGGCCGCCACACCAGCAGGAGGTACGGCCCGTTGACGCCGGCCTGCTCGAAGCCCAGTCGTCGGTAGAGCCGCTGGGCCGGGTTGAACATTTCCACGTGGATGCTCACCGAGCGGCCGCTCGCCCCGCCTTCGTCAAGCAGTTGGCGCAGCAGGCCACCGCCGATGCCGCGGTTGCGGTATTCAGGCAACAGCGCGATATCGACGATACGAATATCCCGGGGCTGGTAACTGACGTACAGCCGGCCGATCGGCACACCACCGCACTCGACGATATCGAAGCGCGCTCCGGCGTACTCACGCATGTACCAGTCGTGCTGGGCGGCGAACTGCTGGGCCAGGAACGCATCGACCGCCTCTTGCGGCCAGCCGGTCAGCGCCATTTCGGCAGCGCGGGTGCTGGCGTAGAGGGCGCGCAGGAACCCCAGGTCCGAATCGCGGATCGGACGGAGCACAATCTGCGCTGGATCGCATCCCATCGTCAGATACCTCGCTACTCCGCTGCAACCGACAGGTTAGCCATCGGGAGTGGGATGTTTCGCGCCCTGTTCACGGCCCAATTCGCTGCTGAACGGTTGTGACCACCGCAGCGCCCCTGCCGGATGGTACCGGTTGCGCCAGCCAGATTGCCGCATAGAATGGCGACGGCTGCGCGATTGGCCCGCACAGGAACGGAGCGCGTGTTCCGCATGTCGCAGCCTACGCGTGCAGCGGTCACGAAACCACGCATCGGCCGAGGATTTGCGCCTGCGCGTGCAATCAGCGCGAGACGATGCGACAGGAAAGACAGGAGCCGGAATGCAGACGATCTCGACCACCGCCCCACCCACCTGGGAACCGGCCAGCCCGCGCCGTGAGCCGACCTACGCCCAGCGTGGCCTCGTTGCATCGGCGCATCAGTTCGCCAGCGCGGCGGGGCTGGACGTGCTTAGTCGCGGCGGCAACGCCGTCGATGCCGCGATCGCAGCGGCAGCGGTGATGATGGCAGCCCGGCCCTGGCTTGGCCACCTCGGTGGGGATGCGTTCATGCTACTGCACCATGCCCCAAGCGGCGCGACGATCGCGCTCAACGGCAGCGGCGCGGCCCCGGCCGCCGCGACGCTGGAGCGCTACCAGGCGCTCGGCGAAATCCCGGAGAGCGGGTTGCTGGCCGCCAGTGTGCCGGGAGTCGTGCACCTGTGGGGTGTTGCCCTGGAGCGCTTTGGCAGCCGGCCACTGGGCGAGCTGCTCCAACCAGCCATTGAGTACGCTGAAATCGGCGTGCAGATCGCCAGCCAGTTCCAGCGGGCGCTCGCGTCGACCGACCTTGCGGTGGCCGGCTTCGTCGCCAGTGGCGGCAACGCCCTGGAAATCAGCGACATTCTGCGCCAACCCGGTCTGGCCAACACCCTGCGCCGCATCGGCGAGTACGGCCCGGACGAGTTCTATGCCGGCGAGCTCACCGACCTGATGGTGCACTACGCACAGACCCACAACGGACTCTTCACCCACGACGACTTCGCCGCGCACCAGACCGAAGTCGTCGCACCGCTCTCGATCACCTACCGCGGCTACACCGTCTACGAGCAACCCGCGCCTTCACAGGGCATCATCGTGCTGCTGGCACTGAAGATCCTCGAACAGTTCGACCTCGCAGCGTTGGGCCACGCCTCGGCGGCGACAACGCACCTGCTCGTCGAAGCGCTGAAGCTCGGCTTCGAAGACGTGGTCCACCACCTGGGCGACCCACGCTTCGTCGACCCGCCCTACGCGCACCTGCTCTCCGACGAGCACGCCCGCGCCCAGGCTGCCCGCATCGACCTGCACGCCGCTCGACCGACTGTCTTCCCAGCAGAAGTCCACAAGGACACCACCTACCTCTGCACCGCCGACGCCGACGGCACGATGGTCTCCTACATCCAGTCGCTGTTCGCTGGCTGTGGTGTGGTGCTGGGCGATACGGGCGTCTGGATGAACAACCGCATGCGCGGCTTCAACCTGCAACCCGGTCACCCGAACTGCCTGTCCCCCGGGAAGCGCCCGATGCACACGCTCAACGAGTATCTCGTGCGCCGCGACGGCGAAACTGTCCTCGTTGGCGGCACCCCCGGCGGCCACTGGCAGGTGCAGACCAACCTGCAAGCGCTCACGGCCATCCTCGACTTCGGCCTGGATGTCCAGCAAGCGATCGAAGCCCCGCAGTTCGCCATGGGCGTGCAACTGCAACCGGGAGACCCGACGCTGAACATCGACCCACGCTTTGGTGCGGCAACCCTTGCCGCCCTGCGCGACCTCGGTCATCCGCTCAACGTCACCGAACCCTGGGGCGTCGGCGGCAACGTCCACCTCATCGCGCGCGACCCTGCCACCGGGCGCTACACCGGCGCATCCGAAGTCCGCTGGGGTGGTGGGAGCGCGCTGGGGCGATGATAGGCGGCGGATGCCTGGCGTCCCCGCGCAACAGCACGATACGCTGCAGCGAGCCCTCGCCAGCGGCTCAGTGTGCGAGGTAGAGTGCGCAGCAACCGGCACAACGGGCCAAGCACGCTGCACGCCAACTTGTGCCGGTCTGCAATCGAGCGGATTCCCGGAAGGAGTGGGACCATGCCTGCAATGCCACGCATCGGTATGCTGACCATCGGACAAACCCCGCGTGACGACATCGTGCCGGAGATGGTTCGCCAGATCGGCGTGCCGGTCGAGGTGCTCCAACGCGGAGCGATCGACGGCCTGAGCCTCGCCGAGGTGCTGGAGCTCGCCCCACAAGGGGACGAGCAGTGGTCGGTCAGCCGCATGACCGACGGCACGGAAGTGCGCCTGGCGATGCGCGAGCTTATCCCACGCATGCAACAGCGCGTTGAAGAGCTGGAGGCGGAAGGGGTGGACCTGATCGTGCCACTCTGCGCCTCAACCTGGTCTGCCCTGCGGGTTGGCGTACCGTTCATCAACTCTGGGGTTGCGCTCAACGCCATTGTCATGGCGATGGTCCGCCCAGGGGGCACACTGGGCGTCGTCGCGCCGACCGAGGCCCAGGCAGAGCTCGCCCCCCGCAAGAACCGCTTCGGTGAGCTACCGCTGGTCGCAACCTACGCCCAGCCCTATCTGGCCGACCCCGCCGCCCGGCGCGAGCAGTGCGCAGCCGCCGGCCGCTATCTGGCAGATGCTGGCGTCGACCTGATCTACATGAGCTGCATGGGCCACACTGGCGAGATGCGCGCGGCCGTGCGTTCCGCCAGCGGGTTGCCGACGCTGACCGCCAATGCCCTGATCGCCGGGCTGATCGCCCAGGCGATCGCCTGAGGTGCGCTGGGTCAGTGTTGCGTGCAGGAGACGCAATTGAGGGAGGTTGGCAATGAGCAGGGAGAAACAACACGCTGTTGACTGGATCGAGGCAAACCAGCAGCGCCTCTCCGAGTTCGACATCGCGATCTGGAACTATGCCGAGCCGGCCTGGCGCGAATACAAATCGGCCCGCGCCTACGTCGACCTGCTCCGCGGGGAAGGCTTCGATGTCGAGGAGGGCTCCGGCGAGATGCCGACCGCCTTCGTCGCGCGCTGGGGCAGCGGTGGGCCAGTGCTGGGAGCGTATGCGGAGTACGACGCGGTCCCGGGCAACTCCCAGGTTGCGGAAGCGTACCCAGCGCCACGTCCCGGCCTGCACCCCTGGGCCGCTGGCCACACCGACCCGCACTCGATGCTCGGCGTCGCTGGGCTGGCCGGTGTGCTCGGAGCCAAGGCAGCGATGGAACACTACAACCTGCCGGGCACCCTCGTCTTCTTCGGCGAGCCGGCAGAAAAGGTGTGCGGCAGCAAGCCGATCCACGCGGCCAAAGGCTACTACGATGGCTTCGACGCCTTCATCGCCTACCACCCCTGGCCGCGCAACACTGTTGAGTGGCTCACCCAGTTCGGCGCCTATTGGAGCTGCGTCTTCAGCTTCGAGTGCAAACAGCCAGAAACATGGAACGACCTCAGCCTGCTGCCGGACGGCGCGGGCCAACGGCTGGCCGGGCGGGTCCCTGGCGCAATCGACGCGCTGGTGACGATGTACACCACCACGAAGATGTCGCGCGGTCGCTCAACGAGCTGATCCTCGTCGCTGGCGACGCCACCGCCGACAACCTGCCGCCACGTTTCAGCCAGATCCAGTACGCCTGGCGCACCCCGGACCTGAAGATGCAGGAGCGCATCTGGCAGGTGCTGGCGCACAACGCGCGCCATGCCGCCGCCCTGGCTGGGTGCGAAGTCTCGGTGCGCTGGGTATCGAAGACGCGGGTGGCCCTGCCGAACCAGGCGCTGGCCGACCTCACCTGGCGCAACCTCGCCCAGATCGGCCCGCCGGAGTACGACGAAGCGGCCCGTGCCTTTGGGCGTGCTATTCAGCAGCGGCTCAACCTGCCGCCGATGGCGGACCCCTTGCCCGACACCCTCAGCCAGCTCACCCCGCCGGAGGAGTACGAAGCGTCCCTGCGCGCCGAGCTGCCCGCCTGGCAGCAGTTTATCGGCGCCGACGACTATGTCGAGTACATGTGGCACGCGCCAACGGTGCGCCTGCTGACCGCCAGACCACGCCTGAAGCCGCCCAGCCCCACCTACCAGTACCCGGCTTGGACCTACCTGGCCATGGGCGGCCGCCCGGAGATCGTCGACCCCGGCATGTTCGTCGCCGGCAAGACAATCGCGACAACCCTGATCGACCTTGTGACCCAGCCGGATGAACGCGCCAAGATGCAAGACGAGTTCAACCGGCGCACCGGCGGCGGCATCGGCGGCAGCAAGTGGGTGGCGCCGCTCCTGCCCCCGGACATCGTCCCACCAACCGACCTGCGCTGGCCGGAATACGTCACCACCCCACGCGGCGAGGAATGGACGATCCCAACGCCGGTGACGATGGGCGAGCGGCTGTAACCAATCGATTGCAGAAAATCGATACGGCCGGCCTGCTCGGCAAGCTGGCCGTGTCGTCCGTCATACCATACGACTTCGCGGATTACGTCAGCGACCACCGTGATGATGTCAGGGCCGAACAACCCGGTTGTGCAGGTGTGCTGAGCGGCAGCGATACAGCAGTTTCTGGTGGTGTCGCTGCGAACGTACGCGGGAGGTGGCCCTCACCCCCTGCCCCCTCTCCCGCGGCCGCGGGAGAGGGGAACGTGGCGCGGCGGGGTTTCTGTAGCCACCGATTGATTTGGGGGACTGGAGAGCGGTCATCGCTCCGCGCTGTCCGAGATTGTTCGCTGGAGGTCTTCAACCGCGATACCGGGCTGACCACTCCTCGAAATGGGGGATTCCGGCTTCGCGGCCGATGCGCACGAGCGCGGCGGTGTCGTATGGCACGCGCCGGAACTCGATGTCGATGCGGCCGCCGCTGCCAGCGGTGATGACGGCATATTCCGCCCAGGGGTCGGCGCGCGGGATCGCGCGTTCCTGGCGCGGGTCGTAGGCCAGGCCGACGCTGCCGGGGTTGATGAAGCGCGCGCCGTTGAGGCGGCGCAACTGCTGCAGGTGCGTGTGCCCACCCGCGAACAGGGCCGGCTCCAGCGGGCCGAGCAGACGGGCCACCTCATCGTCCGGTGTGTCGGGAAAGATGATGTCGTTATAGGAGAACGGCGAGCCATGGAAGGCGAGCAGGTCTCCGGCGCCTCCCAATGTGACGCGCACCGTGGGCTGGAAGCTGCTGATGAACGCGCGGTCCGCGGTGTTGAGGAACGTGAGCGACCAGGCACGGGTATCGGCTTGCAGGGCAGTCTCCCCCTCGCCGTCGCTTGGGCCGTTGAGGAGGTATTCATCGGCGTTGCCCAGCACCACTGGGCAGCCGAGCTCGCGCAGCCGCGCGACCGTCTCGGCCGGCTGCGGCCCACCCTGGATGGCGTCGCCGAGGCAGACGATCTGGTCGATCCCGTCACCGGCCAGGTCGTCCAGCACGGCATCGAAGGCCAGGCGGTTGCCGTGGATGTCGGAGATGACTGCGAACCGCATCGGTGCTCTTCCTTCCGCACTCATTCGGCCAGGTCGGCTGCGCTCGGGGCCGGGCGACGGGGCAGGCGTTCAACGCGGTCGCCGAGGGCGTAGGCGGCCTGCATCGTCTGGTGGATTTCCGAGGTGCCGCCGTAGATGACGGCCCCTTTGGCATTGGCCCAATGGCGCAGCAGCGCCGGGTGTTCAACGGCATACCGCGCTTGCCAGATGTCCAGGGCGGCGACGGCGTTGGCGAGGCCCGCTTCGGCGCACTGCCATTTGGCCCGCCCGGTCTCCACCGTGTTGGGCCGGCCTGCGTCTTTCAAGGCAGCGGCCCGCGCCAGTAACAGGCGGGCGGCCTCTTCGCGCACGACCATCCGGGCCAGCAGACCACCGGCCCAGCCGCGCCCATCGTCGCCACAGGAGCGCATGAACGCCGCAGCGATCCGACGCGTTTCTGCTGCGATCCCCAATGCACCCGCCCCTACGGTAAACAAGCCGTTACCCAGCGCCGCGAGGGCCAACGCAAACCCTTCACCGACCTCGCCCAGCACCTGCGTATCGGGAACGAAGACATCGGAACAGATAACCGAGCCGGTGTCGCCAGCGCGCACCCCGAACTTGCCATGCAGCACGCTGGTGGAAAGTCCCTCGGCGCTACGCGGCACGAGGAAGGCTGTGATGCCGCGATGACGCAGGGTGGGGTCGATCGTCGCGAAGATGATGAATAGGCCAGCGTGGTTTGCCCCGCTGATCCAGGTCTTCTCGCCGTTCAGCAGGTAACCGCCAGCCACCCTCCGGGCGCTGGCGCGTAGCGCCCCGACATCTGACCCGGCGCCTGGCTCGGTCAGCCCGAACGTCGCAAGCACCTCGCCGCGCGCCAGCAGCGGCAGCCAGTGGGTGCGCTGTTCATCGCTGCCCCACTGCAGGATCGCCATCGCAACCAGCCCGAGATGCACCGTCAGCGCAATCTGGTGGGCAGTGTCGATGCTCCCCAGCGCCTCGCAGACAGCCGCCAGGGCGGTGTAGTCGCGCCCCTGCCCGCCGTAGCGCCGCGGCAGCGTCAGGCCGAGCAACCCCGCTTCGGCCATTACATCCACGGCTGCAACGTTGTCCAGCCCAGCGGCGAAGCGGGCATCGATATCCGCCCGTAGCGGCTCCAGCGCGTAGACCTGTGCAACCAGGTCGGCAGCCGGCTTCCAGACCTCCGGAACTGGTGGGTAGGTTGTCATGGTGGGCATTGTACGCGGAGCCGCACGTCTACTCGCCCGGCTCCCGTCCGACCAGTGCCAGCAACCCATCGGCCAGTGTCGAGCGCCACCAGAGGTAGTCGTGCCCGCCAGCGTACTCCTGGTAGTGCACCTCGTAGCCCTTCAACCGCAGGACATCGCGCATGTGGCGGTTCGCGTGCAGGTGGGTGATGCTGTTGCCCAGGCGCAGTCCTTCGAGCGTGCCGACATCCAGGTAGAAGCGCAGTGGCAGCTGCGGCGCTGCGATATAGCGCCCGGTCAGCCACTCGTACTCGAACGCGTCGCCTGGGACCGCCGGGTTGTCCCGTTCAAACGGGTCCGGCTTCCACCAGAACGAGCCGGACTGCGAGAGCACGTTCCCGAACAGGTCCGGGCGCTGTAACCCACACCAGGCGGAGCACAGCCCCCCATAGCTCAACCCGGAGACGATCCGCCGCGCCGGGTCGCGGCTGACATGCGCGCGCCCATGCAGCCACGGCAACAGCTCATCGGCGAGGAACTGCACCCACCTGTCGTTTGGCGGCAGCTCGTCGTTGCGGTTCACCTGCGACACCATCAGCGCAACCAGCGGCGGGATGCGCCCCGCCGCAAGCAGGGCGTCGAGGGTGCCGGGAGCATCCAGCACGTAGCGCGCCTCGGCGCCGTCGAACAGCAGCAGCAAGCCATACGGCTCTGCCGCTGGGTCGTAGCCCGGCGGCAGGTAGAGCCAGACATCGCGTTCGTTGCCGAGGAGCTCGCTGGCGAACCGGTGCTGCTCCACCGAGCCGGTTGGAATACCGATCGCCCGCTCGAACCAGGGCATTGGCTCGGCATCCGGCAGTTCCAGCACCGACATCAACCGCCTGAAGCCATCGGGCTTGTCGGTGGGTGCGGCGCTATCGAAGGTGCGCGGGTTCAGTGGGTCGGGTGTCCAGTTGCGCATGCGTGCCAGGAGGTCGGGGTCTTCGTAGAAGGGGACCAGCGAGTCGTTGGTTGCCATCTGATAGACGGTGCGCACATTGGAACGCACGATGTGCGAGCGGTACCAGACATCGCTGCTGCCCAGACGTGTCAGGCGCATGTCCGCGAAATCGGCGCTCGCCAGCAAGGCAACCGCGAGCACATTCTCCGGTGCAGCGCCATCCGGCTGCCGCCAGAGGAAGGTGACGATGCGCCGGTCCGGCTTGTCTGGGACAGCCTCGATCAGCGGCGCGCCGCGCTCGGCAACCTCCGCCCAGAACCGTTCCAGCGCTGCGGCGGCATCGTCACCGGCAAGTTCCTGCGTCAACGCCTCAATGCGAGGCGAAAGTGCGCTCATTCACGCTCCGACTGGAGATGACCAGCAACAACGTTTCGAGAATGGGGGAAGAACAGCTAACAGATAACGGGTTCCGGAACCCGCACTACTGGCCAACCGGCCTCCTCGCGATGCGCCAGAACCCCTGTTGCCTGTCCCCTGTTGCCTGTCACCTCTAATACAAGTTCCGGTTGGACTCAGCCAGCGAACAATCGAGGTCGGCGGCAGTGACCTCGAGCCCTTTGATCTGGTCGACAATGATCTGGCCAAGTGATGGCAGCTCCGAGCGCTCGATCCAGGTATCCGGCTCCCAGAGCTTGGCGCGACGGAAGGCGCGTGCGCAGTGGAAGAAGACTTCTTCAACCTGCAACTCGATCGCGACCAGCGGCTTCTTGCCCTTCACCGCCATGCTCGCCAGCAGATCCGGGGCAGTCGTCAACCGCGCGACGCCATTGACCCGCAGCGTTTCATCCACGCCCGGCACAAGGAAGAGCAGGCCAGCATGCGGGTTGTCGACGATGTTCAGCATCGAGTCGAGGCGACGGTTGCCGGGGCGGTCCGGCAGGTAGAGGGTCGTGTCGTCGGCAATCTGGACGAACCCCGGCCCATCGCCTCGCGGGGTGACATCGCAGCGGCCATCAGCACTTGCTGTTGCCAGCAGCACGAACGGCGACTTCTCGATAAATGCGCGGCAATGCGCATCCAGCCGGGGTATCTGCTTCTGGAAGACGAGGCTATCCGCCTTCGGCGCAGGGATAACCCCGCGCAGTTCCTCGGCACTGGTAATGTATCGCTGCGCTGTGGCAACCATAGCGACCCTTTCTCGACACGATGACTCGGCAGATAACTGAGCAACCCGCACTATACGCGATTATCGCTTGCACGTGTCGCGGGGATGGCGTCGCGATCGCGGTCTCCGTTCATTGACGCGACGCGACCACCAGGAGCCGCCGGAGCAGGGTTACCAAGGGATGCCAGGTCGAGCTCCCAGGTTTCGCTCATCATCTGGTGGCCGAACTGCTCCGCAGGCTCGCTGTGGACCATGCGAAACCCGGCGCGCTGGTAGAGCCGGCGTGCAGCAACCAATGGGTCGTTCGTCCAGAGGGTGATTTTGCGGTAGCCGACGGCTCGAGCAAACGCGAGGCATTCGGTGACGAGGCGCCAGGCAATGCCGCGCCCCCGCGCGGCCGGTTCCACCAGTAACAGGCGCAGTTTGCTGACCTCGGCATCAACCCGCACCAGGAAGCAGCAGCCGACGAGCACGCCATCCCATTCAGCCAGCCAGCAGCGCTCGTGCTGCGGGTCGAACCCGGCGATGATCTCGGAAACGATACCGGCGACGACCCCTTCGAAACGCCAGTCCCAGCCGAACTCTTCGGCGTAGATGACCCCGTGGCGATGGATGAGCCAGCCAAGCTCGCCGGGGCGGGGGTCGCTGCGCAGCGTCAGACGGTCGACTTCAGGTACAGTCATCGCGATACCCTCCTCAGGTTGCTGGGTACAGTGCGCCCAGCAGCACGTACACGCCAACGCCACCCAGCACACAGACCCACGGTCGACGAAAACGCCAGGCCAGCAACCCACCGGCAGCGAGCGCCGGAGCGCGCACGGCGGCATCCTGCGGCGTCGCCCCCAGCCCGGCGGCCACCAGCGCAGCGAGCGCCGCAACCGGCACGAAGCGCAGCCCGCGCTCGAACGCTGGCGACAAGCGCACATCGACCAGCAGAAAGCCGCTGAGCCGCAGGACATACAGCCCGAGCGCCATGCCCGCGATCAGCACCGCCAGGCTCACCGCGCCCCCCGCACCGGAAGGGCAGCGCCCGTCAGGCTCCCGGCCAGGCACCCGGCCAGCACGGCCAGGCCACCAGGCAGCCATTGCAGGACGCACAGGGTCGTGCCGGCAGCCAGCAGGGCGCAGAGCAGCTCCGGCCAGCCGCGCAGCAGCGGCGCCAGCACCGCGAGGAACATCAGTGGAGCAACCAGGTCCACCCCAGCGCGTCTGGGATTGCTGATGGTGTCGCCAAGCAGCAGGCCCAGCGCCGTGCCAATGTTCCAGCCGAGGTACATGCTGACCCCTGCCCCCAGCAGCGCCGGCAGCGCCAACCGACCGACGCCGAGCGCCACAGCAAAGGCGCCATCGGTCAGGAAGAACGCGGTCAACATGCGCATGCCACGCCTGGGGCGGGCGGCACGGGCGGCAGCCAACCCGAACAGCAGCATGTGCACATTCAGCAGCACGGTCGTCAGCAACGGCACGAGAGCCGGGGAGCCCCCTGCTACCAAGGCGACGACGCTCAGTTGCGCCGCTGCTGAGAACACGAACAGGCTCATCGCCTGTGCCGCAACCGGCCCTAGGCCGCTGCTCACCGCAGCCACCCCGAAGGCAATCCCGACCGGAATGGCCCCAGCCCAGAGCGGCAGCATCGCCAGGAACCCCTGGGCGAAGGTCGCTTCAGGAGCCGTTACAGTGCTGCTTGGCGTGGTTGCGTTGTCTGCCATCACAATGTCCCTGCCGGTTGGGCCAGACCGCTGTGTCACAATGCCGGTCAGCCTCTACCCGCAGACTAGTGAGGCGGATGGTCAGTGTCATCGTCATCGAAGTCGAATTCTCCACGGATGGCAGGCACGAGCGGTGGTGCGCGGCTGCGCTCCTTGCGCGAGGCGGCCGGGCGAACCCAGTTATGGGTGGAAGCCGAAGCCGACCTCGGGACCGGTTACCTGCAACGGCTGGAATCTGGGCGCGTCGCTCAACCGGGGCGCCCGACGCTGGAGCGCATTCTCACCGCACTCGGCGCGCGCTACAGCGAGCGGCGCGATGTCCTGGAGACGTTCGGCTACGCCGTCTCAACCGCTCCACCCGACCAGCAGGAGATCGACTGGGCGATCGCCGCCTGCCGCCATGAACTCCACGACGTGCCGTTTCCCGCCTACGTTTTGGACTGCACCCACCGGCTGATCGCCTGGAACCGGTTGACGCCGCGCCTCTTCGGCATCGTGCCGGACGACCCAACCCTGGCGCGCCTGGCCGGCGCCTCGCTGCCCGCCGCATTCTTCGACCCCGCGTCGCCGATTGCCGGGCTGGTGGCCGAACCGGAGGCGTTCCTGCCGGCGCTCATCCGCGCATTCCGGTATGAGATGGAGCAGTTCCGCAGCGAACCCTGGTACGCCGATGTGCTGGCGTCGCTGATGGCGCTGCCCCGGTTTCGGGCGACCTGGGAACAGGTGCTGGCCGAACCGGCGGCAGCCAGCGCCGCGCGTTCGCTCGTGCCCGTGCACCTGCGGGCGCCAGGTGGTGGGTTGCTGGCCTTCCGGCTGGCATCGGAACGGTTCGTGCGCGACGCCCGCTTTCGGATGATCTACTACTTCCCAGCAGACCTGCCGACGATGCAGTGGTGCGCGACCTGGGCCGGCTCCCTGCCGCCAGCCAGAGACGAGTGACGACAAGCCAGCACGCCCCTACTCCCTGTCCCCTGTTGCCTATTGCCTGTTGCCTAGCCCGTGTTGCCGATCACCCTTCACGACCCAACGCGCGATAGACCGCCTCCCAGCGCTCGGCCATGCCTGCCTCACAGAGGTACGGCCGGAAACCGACCGCCAGGTAGGTGTGCAGCGCCGGCAGGCGGTTGTCGTCACTCAGGAGGTAGATGCGCTGGTACCCGGCGGCGAGCAAGCGCTGGACGGCAGCGGCCGTCACCGCGCGGCCCAGGCCCCTGCCGGAATGCGCCGGGTCGGCGGCGACCCAGCCCACCTCGCCGCCCTGCGGGTGGAGCGGGCGCGGGTTGTGCTGGGCCAGCGCAGTCGCCACCAGTGCCCCGCTTGCATCGTGCGTCACCACGAAGAACCCGCCGGGCAGGATCGTCGCCTGCACCCGCGCGAAGCGTTCGGCGTCCCAGTGGGCCAGGTCCACCGCCGCCAGCAGGGCGAGGTACTCACGCTCGTCGCCCTCGTGATACTGCCGCAGGGTGTAACCGGGCGGCACGACCACCTGCGGCGGGGAGCCGAGCTGTTCCTCCGGCCAGAGCATGTTCAGTTGCGACCGGCGCGGTTGGCTGGGCCACTCGCGGGAGTCCGGCACCGGCAGCCAGCGCCCATCCTCCAGCACACTCTGCTGCGATACCAGCCCGGGCAGCGTCATATCCATGGCCCGGTGCACGTCGATTGGGCAGGGGATTTCCCCCCGGCAGGCGCGGATGAAATCGTGGAGCACCATGTAGTCCCCACCCCCGTGGCCCGCCTGGAGTGCGGCGGTGGGTGGGTCCCACCAGAGCGGCGGCAGGTAGCGGCCGCCGACCTCTGGCAAACGCATCAGCGTCTCCGGGTCCAGCCAGGCATCCGGCTCGAAGAGCGCGCGCAGCCAGATGCGCCCCCGGTCGCCGGCACGGTCGCGGGACGATTCGTAGGCGCCGTCCGTGCCCTGCAACTGGTAGTTCGTCATGGCATGCGGGCGTGGCGAGACGAGGTCGACGCGGATCTTGATGAGCCGGCCCCGCGGGGTGCGGCAGAGCATCGTGCTGGAATCGGCGGCGTATGGCTCCCCACGCGGGTCACGCCGGTGCTGCCCGGTATCGACACACGACACAGCAACGACACGGTCGTCGCCGAACCATTGCAGGATCGGCCCCAGGCTATGGGTGCAGTAGGTGTTGCCGCGCATACCGAGCTGCCAGTAGCGCCGCCAGGGTGTGCGCTCGGCCAGTTCGGTGACATCGTGCAGGTATTCACCTTCGGCGTAGTACGGCTCCCCGAAGAGCCCGGCCCGTACCAGACCCTGCACGAACATGTTGGCCTTGGTGTAGCAGTAGTTCTCCGCGAGCATGTAGAGCGCGTCGGAGCGCGCCGCGGCCGCGACCAGCGCCTGGCATTCCTCCAGCGACACCCCTGCCGTCACTTCGCTCAACACAGCGATGCCGCGCTCGAGCGCAGCGGTTGCCATCGGCACATGGAGGTGCATTGGCGTAGCGACCAGCACGGCGTCGAGGTCGCCGGCTTCCAGCATCTGGGTGTAGTCGGTGTAGGCGTGGGCAGCGCCGAGCGCCAGACGTGTCTGCTCCAAACCCTCGGCATGGATGTCGCAGACCGCCTGCACACGCGCGCCAAGCGAACGCAACGAACTGGCGAACGCTGCTCCGCGTCCTGCCGCGCCAACGATCCCGATGCGGAACGGGCTGGGGTCCCGCTCCAGGTGTTCGCCCTGCCCCATGCTCGCCCCCCTTCCCGCAGCAGTGCTGCGCGAGAAGTGTACGGCTGGGCTTAGCGCACCAATACCGGTTGGCGCTTGGGGTGACAGGGGCGTGCCTGACCACAGGCCAGAGACGTGCGGCGGCGCGCGTGCGGGGCCAACGCACGCCGCAGGCTGCGCTCCCAGGCGGAACAGTCGTCACGCAGGTCGGGGTCGTCAGCGGCAGCGCAGATCACCAGTTGGAAACCGGCAGGTTCGCCTGCTCCCGTTGCGCACGGTTCGAAGCTGGCAAACGCCGAGGCTGACGGGCGCAGCGCGGTGTAGTGCGCGACGATGTCGAGCACAGCATCGCTGAGCTCATCGAACTGCACCGCCGTACGACGTGTCCGCGACCTTGCCATGCTCATCCTCCGTGTCTCCCCCACCCCGAGACGTCTGCTGCATACAGCATGCAACAGGCGGCCCCGGCCGACATCGGTACGATCACGTATTTCGCGTAGGTGGATTAGGGGCAGGCATATGCGAAGAATTACCTAGTGGCAGCTCGCCACGAACGGCGCCTGGCTACTCGGCGGCGTCCTGCCTGGCGGCCGCCTCTGCAGCGGCGAGCTGGCTACGGCGGTGGGGCAGGATCACTTCTTCAAAGACAACCTGCACCATGGCCGCCAGCGGCACCGCAATGAATGCCCCTGCCGGCCCGAGCAGGACCGCGCCGGAGAGCACCGCGATGAATACCAACAGCGGGTGAATATCCAACTGGTCACCCTGGATGAAGGGTGAAATGAGCGAGCCTTCGAGATTTTGGATGATGATCGACGACGCAAAGGTGAGGCCAAGCGGGACCCAGCCCTCCAGCGCGGCGATGGCCAGCAGTGGGATACGCGCAACCCACGCACCAATGCGCGGCACGAGCTCGCCGAGCGCTACCAGGATCGACAGCAGCAGCGCGTAGGGGATGCCGATCAGGATGAGGCTCAGGTAGGTCATGGCGCCGACGATCACCATGACGATCGCCTTGGCGCGCAGGTAGTAGCCGACACGCTCCCACATCTTCGAAAGCACATCACGCGTCTTGTCACGATGGTCGGGGTGGACGACCGAAAGGATCAGGGCAAGGATCTTCTCGCGCGATGTCAGGATCAGCATCGACATCACGAAGACGGCCAGTACATCGAGGAACAGGGCAAACATGCGGGTTGGCAAGTTGATCAACTGGTCCCCGATGATATCGATGAGCCGGTCGCGCGCACCGGCGACCTGCGAATCGAACGAGCCCAGGTTGTACTCCTTGGCCAGCTCGTCATACCGTTGGCGCAACTCCTGGTAGCGGTCGGCGTACTCTGGGGCGGCGTCAGCCAGGTTGGCGACCTGCCGGAACAGGGTGGGAATGGTGTACCAACCCAGCCCAACGACGATCCCCAGCAACACCAGGTAGAGCATCAGGGCAGCAATCCCACGCGGGATACCGAGCCGCTCCAGGCGTGAGGTCGGTTTGGACAGGGTCGCCGCAAAGAGGATGCTGATGAAGATCAGGATCATGACGTGGCTGAGACGCACCAGCAGCAGCAGCCCGAAGACGGTAAGGATCGCGAACAACAGGGCCAGATAGAGCGGCATCGCCCGGCGCACGAGCGATTCGGCGGCCGGGGGTCGCGGATGCGTCGCCACATGAACCGGTAGGCTATCGTCCGGCTGCTCGCTCGTCATGCCTGCCCTCCACCCCTCTATACTGGTAGCCACCCACTATCGACAGGCCAATGGTGCGTGCCAAACTATGCCGCACGCGCAAGCCTCTATACGAGGCAGGAACGGCACAGCCGCCGGCACTGCCCCAACGCAGGTATCTGCATAAGGAGCCGCCCAATGCACGACCAGCCCCAGACATGGCACTACGGCCTGATGGCCGAGTGGTGGGCCGAATTCAACCGCGACGCGACCACCGAAGCGCCATACTTCCAGGCGTGCATCGAGCAGAACGGCCAACCGGCCCTCGACATCGGCTGCGGCAATGGACGGGTACTGCTGCCGCTGCTGCGCGCTGGGCTGGATGTCGACGGCATCGACATATCGCCGGATATGTTGAGTCGCTGCCGAGATGCGGCAGCCGAGGACGGGTACGAACCGAACCTGTACTGGCAAGCCATCCACGCGCTCGACCTGCCACGCCGCTACGGCACGATCTACATCTGCGACTCGTTCGGCATCGGCGGCTCACGCGAACAGGACGAAGAAGGGCTGTGGCGCTGCTACCAGCACCTGGCGCCTGGTGGATTGCTCGTCTTCAACCACTACTACCCCTACGACGACCCGGGGCTTTGGAACTACTGGCTGCCGGAGTCACGCAGCAGCTTGCCCCAGCCCTGGCCGGAAACCGGGATCCGCCGCCAATCTGCATCCGGAGATACCTACGAGCTCGCCACCCGCATCATCTCCTTCGACCCGCTGGAGCAACGGTTGGAGCGCGAAATGCGCATTGCCCTCTATCGCGGCGACACGTTGGTGGGCCAGGAAGAGCACCGTCTGGCGAACATGGAGTATTTCCGCCACGACGTGCTTGCGCTCCTGCAGGCCGCAGGCTTCCGCGACATCACGATCACCGCCGCCTACAGCGACACCGCTGCCACCGTCGACGACACCATGGTCATGTTCCTGGCGCGCAAGGAACCAGCCTGACGCCGCTACTCGATCGCAACCGGCAGTGAACGCAGGCCCCGGAAGACATCGTTGGCCTGCCAGGCGAGCTGGTCGTCATCCACGGCCAAGCGCAACCCCGGAAAGCGCTGGACAACCGCATTGATCGCGATCTGCCCTTCCGCACGCGCCAGTGGCGCGCC
>QEUZ01000090.1 GCA_003577355.1 Chloroflexota bacterium
CAGGCCAAAGAGGATGTTGTCGCGTACCGTCAGGTGCGGGAAGAGCGCGTAGTCCTGAAAGACCATGCCGACTCTGCGCTTTTCCGGCGGCAGCCAGGCTCCGTGGCCATCGACAAGCTGGCCGTCAATTGCGATTGAACCGGCATCGGCTCGTTCGAAGCCAGCGATCAGCCGCAGCGTTGTCGTCTTGCCACAGCCACTCGGGCCGAGCAACGCGACGATCTCCCCGGGCGCAACGAGTAAATCCAAGTCGGCCACGGCAGGCTGGTCCGCGCCACTGTAGTGGCGCGCGACGCCGCGCAGTTCGATTGCCGGGTTTACCATGTATCGTCTCCCAGACATCGCCCTGTACTAACCCGAGTGTACCACTCTGGTTTCTTGGTCTGGGGATCAGCGACGGTCTCCACCGTCGCGCAGCGCCAGGGGCACCAGCGGGATAGCGGCCACAACGATTAGCAGCAGGGCGGGCAAGGCTCCGCGTGCCCAGAACCCTTCTGAGGTTGCGCTCCAAATGCTGAGGGCCAGGGTGTCGAAGCCGGTGGGGCGCAGCAGCATTGTGGCTGGGAGCTCCTTGGCAACGGTGAGGAACACCAGCGCAGCCCCACTCAGCACTCCCGCTCGCGCCAACGGCGTGGTTACCGTGAGCCAGACGCGCAGCCGCGAATACCCCAGGCCGCGCGCGGCTTCCTCGACCCGTGGGCTTACTTGCAGCAGCGCCACCCGCAGAGCGCCCAACGCTTCCGGCAGGAACCGGATGACGTATGCCACGACGAGTATCGCCAGCGTCTGGTAGAGCCGCGGCAAATAGCGCGCGCCGAAGAAGACGAGTGAAAGCCCAACGACGATGCCGGGCAAGGCGTAGCCAATATAGGTGATCTTCTCGATCAGGCTGGTAGCGCGGCTTGGGCGGCGCGTCGAGAGGATGGCCAGCGGCGCAGCAGCGACGACGGCGACGAGTGCAGCCAGCAGCGAGACATAGGCGGTGTTGCGCGCGGCATCCCAGACAAAACCTAACGACTGCCCAGCCCGCACGCCCCGCACCAACCAGTAGGAGATGACCCCCAGTGGCATCACGAGCGCCAGCAGGACGACCGTCGCCGAGCCGAGCAACGCCGGTAGCGTCCAGCGGCCAAGTGCGACGCGACGTTGGGGGCGCGTGGCGCCGCTTGTCGCGCGGTGGTAGGCACGCTTGCCGCGTAGCCACGCCTCGAGCGCCAGGATGAGGAAGATCAGGACAACGAGCACCAGCGACAGCCCGGCCGCCAGCGTACGATCGAACGCCGAACGGTACTGGTTGTAGATGGCGCGCGTGAACACGTCGTACTGCAGCAACGAGACCGCTCCGAAGTCGCTCAAGACGTACAGCGCGACGAGCAGCGAGCCGGTTGCCAGCGCCGGGCGCAGTTGCGGCAGGGTAACGAAGGCGAACGTGGCCCAGGGGCCATACCCGCTGGAGCGCGCCGCTTCTTCAAGGGAAGCGTCGAGGTTGACCAGCGCAGTGCGCAAGGTGAGCAGCAGGTATGGATAGGTAAACAGCGTCAACGTGAGCCAGGCCCCGAACCAGCCGTAGATCTCTGGCAGGCGCTGGATGCCGAATGGCCCTTCAAGCCAGCCTTGCAACAACCCACGTGGCCCGAGCGCAGCGATGACGGTGTAAGCGCCGACATACGAGGGCACAGCCAGCGGCAGGACGGTTGTAACCATCCAGAAGCGTCGCAGCGGGATATCCGAGCGCGTCTGGAGCCAGGCAAGCGGCAGGGAGATTGCCACCGATGCGAGCGTGACGGTGGCGGCGAGGACGATTGAATTGCGCAGAATGCGGGCGGTGCGCTCGCGCCAGAGCAGGTCGAACACGTCCGTCCCGGCTTCCGAGGCGCGAATGCCGAGATAGACCAGCGGCAGCGCGACCACCACGGCGATCAACGCTGCCGGCAGATAGAGCAGGTCACCTCCCTGGCGACTGAGGCGCCGCCGGTATGCGGCTCCGTGCACCGGACGTCGCGGGTGCTGCTGCGAGGGAGGTGAGCCAGTCACGCTAGATCAGGCCGACATCGGTCAGCAGTTCGAGCGTCCCTGCGAGGTCGTCCAGGTCGGAAAGATCGACGAGCGGGGTCTTGATCTCGTCCAGCGGAATGAGGTTTTCGGCAGCGGGCACACCTGCCGCGAGCGGGTATTCCCACGTTTGCTCCGCGAAGTACACCTGGGCCGGTTCGCTGAGCAGATAGGTTACCAGTTCCGCAGCTGCCTGCTGGTTCCCTGAGGAGGCCAGGATGCCGATGCCCGCGACATTGACCAGGGCGCCGGGGTCGCCGTTGGTGTAGATGAAGTTCTCCGCTGGGGAATCGACGCCGGTTTCTGCTTCAGCGCGCAACAGATAGTAGTGGTTGATGAAACCGGCGTGGATTTCGCCCGCTGCGACCGCTTGGCGGATCGGGTCGTTGCCTTCGTAGCTGCGGGTTTCGTTGGCGATTAGCCCCTCCAGCCAGGTGCGGGCGGTATCTTCCCCGCGCTCAACGCGCAGCGCCGTGATGAAGGATTGGAACGAGGCGTTGGTCGGGGCCCAGCCGAGCAGCCCTTTCCACTTCGGGTCGACGAAATCGAGGATCGTGTCGGGAATGTCTGCCTCGGACATCAAGTCCTTGTTGTAGACGACGACACGCGCGCGTCCGCTGAGGCCAACCCACGATCCGGTAGACGAGCGGAAGCGCGGTTCGACGCGCGTCAGGGTAGCCTCGGCAAGTGGCGCAAACATGCCGGCTTTGGCGATCGCGCCCAATGCGCCTGCATCCTGTGCGAAGTAGACATCGGCGGGGGAATTATCACCTTCTTCGAGCAGCTGTGCGGCCAGTTCGGTCGTGCCGGCGTAGCGTACCTCCACCTCGATGCCGGTATCGGCGGTGAACTGTTCCATCAGCGGCCCCACGAGCGCCTCACTGCGGCCGCAGTAGATGACCAACGGCTTGGCTGGGAGTTGTGTGGTGGTAGTTGGCTGAGATGCACTCGTCGCTGTTGGGTCCGCCGCCGCTTCGGTAGCTGTTGATGCTGGCTGTGCCATCGTTGCCGTCGCATCGACCGGCGCGTCGGTCGCGGTGGGTTGGGCGGCCGGAGCAGTTGTCGCCGTCGGCTCATCGTCGTCCCCACCGCACGCTGCGAGCAAGGGCAATACCGCTGCGGCGGCAAGCCCGCCGACCATCGCCCGCACCACCGTGCGGCGCGTCGTCACCCGTTGAATGTCCACCGTATCTCCTCCGATCAATCCCAACGCGTTCCGCCCCAGATGGCCGTGCGGCACGCTCTATGTCCGGCGCACCGGAACAGCGGGCCGCGCTAGCGCATACCCTAGTAACTAAGTCGGGATTGTAGCAGATGGAACTGTGGATACCACGTGCGCCACTGGACCGGCGACTGGGAGGACCCACCAATTCATCCGTGGTTGGTGGATGTGCTACCCGTGCGTCCCAGGCTTGGCGCTGAAATGGTCGTAGGCGCCGAAGGGTACGTCCTGGCGGGTAAGGTCAAAGCGCCGCAGGGTGAGCTGCGACTCGTCCCCCTTGCGCGCCATAATCGAGCCAATGACCACGGGGGCGGGCAGCCGCAGGCGGCGGAACAGCCCGGCGGCGTGCTCCACGACATCGCGAGGGGCGGTGAAGAGCAGTTCGAAATCCTCGCCGCCGCGTGTAGCCAGGTCGAACCAGTCGGGGAAATTCCAGCGTATTGCCAGCGGGATCGGCAGGCGGTCGGCACGCACTTCGGCGCTGACCCCTGACGCCTCGAGGATCTTTGGCAAGTCGCCGAACAGCCCGTCCGATATATCCATCCCACAGCGCACTCCGGCGCGGACCAGAAGCATGCCCTGCAGAATGCGCGGTTGTGGCATGCGGTGTGCCGCCAGCATGGCAGGTGCGCCATCGATGCGGGTGCGCCCGAGCTGCAACGCCCGTACCCCTGCTGCCGCCAGACCGAGTGGCCCGGTGACGGCAATCACGTCGCCGGGGCGGGCGAAGTCGCGCCGTAGTACTGCCTCGCTGTTGCGGAGCTCCCCATTGACGGTGACGGACGCGACTGCGGCGGTTGGTGATAGCGACATGTCGCCGCCAATGATGCGCACGTGCCACTTGTGGGCCAGCGCAAGCGCGCCGCGATAGAAATCGTAGACCCAACGCTCGGTTTCGGTGCCACGCAGCGCCAGCGCGACGATGGCTGTGCGCGGTCGCGCGCCCATGGCCGCCATGTCGGAGAGATTGACCGCCAGCGCGCGGTGCCCGATTGCCGTAGCGTCGCTCCAGTCGTTGCGGAAGTGCACCCCTTCGACCAGCATGTCGGTGGAGACGCATACGACCCGGCCTGCCCGTGGTTGCCAGAGTGCGGCATCGTCGCCAGGCCCGAGCAGCATACCGGCCGAGCGTACCCGTGAGGCGGCCAGCAAATTGCTGACGGCCGCAATCAGCCCGAACTCGCCAACCTCGGAAATCGGACGGGCTCCGGCGGCGACCTGCATCAGACTTGCTTCTCCTTCATGCGTGCGCGGTTCTTCGCGAGTGCCACTGCATCGTGATAGACGCCGAGGGTGGCCTCGGCGGTCTTCCGCCAGCTGAAGCCGGCGGCGCGTTGCCGCCCCCTCCGGCTGAGCTCCAGGCGCAGCTCAGGGTCGCGGGCGAGTATGCCGATCGCATGCGCCAGCGCTTCCACATCGCGTGCCCCAACCAGCAAACCGGCCTCCCCGACGACTTCCGGCAGCGACGAGTTGTTCGCGGCAATCACAGGCGTGCCGCAGGCCATGGCTTCCAGCGCCGGCAGCCCGAACCCTTCGTAGACGGACGGGTACACGAGCATGCCAGCGGCGTTGTACCAGTAGGGCAGCTCGTCCGGATCGGCAAAGCCGGCGAAGATGACCGAATCGGCGAGCCCGAGCGCCGCCGCAGTTGCGAAGATGGGCTCATACGACCATCCGGTCGCCCCGACGACGACGAGACCCCATCCGGTTTCCGCTGCGATGCGTGCGTACGCGCGCAACAACGTTTCCAGGTTCTTGCGGGGCTGCAACGTGCCGAGAAACAGGATGAATGGGTCGGGTAGCCCGCGCTTCTGCCGGAACGCGGCGATCTGCTCCGGGGGTAGCGGCACGAACTCGGGGCCGACGCCGTTCGGCACAGTCATCACCCGCTCCGGGTCGCAGCCGTACAGCTGAATGATGTCGCGGCGGGTGGCGTTGGAGACGGCGATTACCCGCGTCGCACGACGCACTGAGATGCGGGTCATCGCCCGCAGATAGCGCTGCTTCGCGCCAGGGTACTGTTCCGGGAAAAGGTGAAACGCCAAGTCATGGATGGTCACGACACGCGGCACGCCAGTCATCAACGGAGTGACATTCACCGGCGCATGGATAAGGTCAAGGTGTTTGCGCCGGGCGACTGTCTGCCCGCTCGTCTGTTCCCAGGCGATCCGCACCTCCGGCCGGGCAGTCGGCAGCGGCGAGTGGACCCACTCGATGCGCGGGTCGAAGTGACGCGACGCGGGTGGCCGGTCGCGCCCGCTGAAGACGACGAACTCGTCGTCCGGCGCCAGCGCCGGCAGTTCGCGGATGAGCGCCTCGGTATAGCGGCTGACGCCTGCCTGGCGATACGACGCCTCGAACGACAGCAAATGCCCGATGATCCCGACCCGCACGCTACCCTCGACCTTGTCCGGACGCCTGTTCACGGTGCAAGCGACTGCCACCAAACAGCAAGGGTAGCATGCGCGTCGTCGCCGGTGAGCAGGGTATGGCTACTCTGCGAAGGCCGGCGGACGCTGGAAGCCACCGAACTCACGGGCGACCAATTGCGCGAAGCGCAACGGCGTGCGGTCCTCCAGGTATGGCCCAATCGCCTGTAGGCCGAGCGGCAGACCTGCGTGGTTCAACCTAATCGGGAAGGCCGTCGCCGGTTGCCCTGCCAGTGTAGCGAAGCCGGGTGGCGCCACCTGGAACAAGTACGGCACGGTGACCCCGTCGATGGTCAGTGTGCGCTCGTCCATTGGTACCTGGGTATGCTCGAAGGGCGGGACGAGCGTGATTGGGGCGAGCAGTATGTCCCAGTCGCGGAAGAAGGCGCGATACGAGTGCCGGTACACCTCGCGCTGGGCGTGCCAGATGATGTAGTCGGAGGGGTTGCCATCGAGGCCGGCGGCCATTGCCGCGCCGAATTCGTCCCCCCAGGAACGGTAGCCGGCTGCCATGGCCGCGCGCTCCTCCGGCCCCAAGCCGGGGCTAGTCATGGCTCCAAGCAATGAGAGATAGAGCGCGAAGTGAGCCCGGCCATCGCCGAAAGCATCCGGCTGTGCTGTCCCAACGGTTGCGCCGAGCGCACGCAGCTGTTCGGCCAGGCGCGCTTGCCCAGCGGCGATCTCTGCATCCAGCGGCAGCCAGGCTGGCCAGGGGAGCACCGCGACGCGGAAACCGGCGAGGGTATCAGCGCGCGCGGGACCAATCTCCAGCCGCCAGGCGACGTCTTCGCCCAGCTCGGGGCCAGCGACAACATCGAACGCCAGTTCGAGGTCCTCGGCGCTGCGCGCCAGGGGGCCTAGTACGCCCATGACTGCGCCGGCATTCGGCAGCGGTGTGCCGGGGAAGTGGCCACTGCGTGGAAGCGCCGTTTCACTGGGCCGATGGCCGAAGACACCGCAGAAGGCAGCCGGCACCCGGATCGACCCGCCGATGTCGCTCCCGAACTCGAGTGGCGTCAGCCCTGCCGCGAGCGCGGCCGCGCCGCCGCCGGTGCTGCCACCCGGGGTGCGGTTGAGGTCCCACGGGTTGTTAGTACGGCCAAAGATCGGGTTGTCGGCCTGCCAGTCGCCGGCCATCGGCGGCACGTTCGTTTTCCCCAGCAGCACCGCCCCGGCTTGCAACGCACGGGCCGAAACCGGTGCGTCGAGATCAGGCACGCGCTCGGCGAAGTCCGGCACTCCGGCTGTGCCAAGCAGGCCGGCGACATCGATACAGTCCTTGATCGTCAGCGGTAGGCCGAGGAGCGCGCCGGTTTCGCCCGCAGCGCGACTGCGGTCGGCTGCGGCGGCCCGTGCCCGCGCTGCCTCGAAGCAGCGGATCGGGATCGCGTTCAACACCGGGTCGAGCCGTTCGATGCGCGCGATGTGCAGTTCCGCAAGCTCCGCTGCGCTAATCTGGCCGTTCGAGAGCGCGGCGAGCATTTCCGTCGCTGTTGCAAAGGTGTCGATCGTTTCGGCCATAGAAGCTCCTTCCGCGCGTTCATCTCAGGCGAATCACGTCGGCACGGTAGCATGGGATGCTGTGTGTTGGAAGATCAGTGTCGATTTGCGAGCGTCTCCATGGTCGCCACGAGCCGGTTGAATTCGCGGTCGGCGTGGGTGGCGGGCACGACTGGGGCGTCCCCCAACGCTGCGCGCGTGGACGAACGTTCCACCAGCCAGGCATTACGGGCGCGTACTACAACGGGAATAGCGCTCGTGCGGGGGTCGCTGCGCAGGCGCTCGAGCAAGTCCCAACCGAACGAGTCGCCGGCTTCGAGTTCCACGATCACGACATCGGGCTGGCCCAACAGGATCGCATCAAAGGTTTCGTCGTTGCCGATCATGGTCGTGACATCGTATTGACCCGTTTCCAGCAGCCGTTGGACGAGTGACAGGACATCGAGCGACGCGCTGACGCAGAAGACCCGCGTCCGCGCTGTTGTCTCAGGCGGTGCTTGCGGTTGACGCAGCGTCGTTGGCTTGCGTGGGGTGGCGCGTGTTTCCAGCGCCTTGGCGAACTCGGCGACCTCTCGCGGAGAAACATCGAGAGCACGGCAGATCTTGGCGATCGTCGCGAACGACGGTACCTGCCTGCCGTACTCGGCCTGGATGATCGTCTTGTTCGAGGTTCCGGCAAGCTCTGCCAGCTTTCGGGTGCTCAACAGGCGCTCGGAGCGCCACTCGCGCAGTGTCTTCATCGGTCACGTCCTATCAACAACACTAATTCTACACATTCTTGACACCAGAAGTACATCGTTGTATGCTGGCACGCAGTCAAGACAGTGAACCGTCGCAACGGCGCGCCGGACGAGTCTTGAACAAGCGACTACGGTCGCTGAAACGGAGCGGTTTGGTATGTTGTGGGGTCTCATCGTTTTGCTCGTCCTGCTATGGGCGCTCGGGTTCTTCACGGTCGGCAGCAGCCTTGTGCATTTGCTCCTGGTCGTCGCGCTGATCGTGCTGATCTACAACCTGATCGTCGGTCGACGGACCGTGGTGTAACGGTCGGCTCACCAACGACAGATCGCAACTGCATGCAATCGCCGGCCCAAGCCGGCGATTGCATTTGCAGCGGCTGCATCTATTGGACGGAGCGCAAGCGCGGAACTCGGGTGTAGGCGAGAAACGCCAGGGCAATCACCGCCAAGCCCATACCCGCAACAGTGGCGGTTGCGCCAAACGCCTCGCTGGCGAAGCCCGCAGTCAGGGTGCCGAGCGGTACCAGACCACGGTTGAGAAAGAAGATGCTCATAACCCTTCCGCGCATCTCATCGCTAGAGTGGGTCTGGAGCAACGTGGTGTTGAGCGCCATGTACCCGGTTTGTCCGGCTCCAACACCGAACAGCAGCACAACCGACAGCCACGGCGCCTGCGAGCGGCTGAAGAGGAAGAGCATCGCCCCGAAGCCCATCATCACCAACAGCATCAGTTGCCCCCGGCGCCGCACGTCGCTCTTGGCGGCAATCAGCAGCGACCCCGCGACCGCTCCGCAGCCCGTTGCAGCGACGAGCAGGCCGTAGCCCTCGTTCCCGATACCCAGGACGTGATCTGCAAAAATGGGCAATAGGGACATGTAGGGCATCCCAAAGATCATCGGCACCAGGGCCAGCACCACCAGTGAGCGCAGGACAGTATTGCCGCGCAGATAGGTGAGCCCTTCGCCGATCGAACGCAACATCCCGATGCGCTGCCTGCTGCGCGTTACCGGAGGGATGTGCATCAGGGCCAACGCCGCGATCAGAATGACAAACGACAACCCGTTGACCAGGAACACGCCGGCAGTGCCAATGAGCGAGATGAGTAGCCCGCCAGCGGACCCACCGAGGATGCGTGTCAGGTTCAATGTGGCGGAGTTGAGGGCGATTGCGTTGGAAAGGTGCTGGCGGTCAACGATGTCGGAGAGCATTGCCTGGCGGGTTGGCAGGTTGATGCTGAGCAACACCCCGCGTAATGCCGCGATCGCCAGCACGTGCCAAACGCGCACGATATCGGTGAAGACGAGCAGGGCAAGCAGGAGCGCCAGCAGCATCGCCAGCGATTGGGTTGTCTGCATCACTCTGCGCCGCTCGAAGCGGTCGGCGACCGCGCCGCCGAAGAGGGTAAACAGGAGAATGGGGAATGCGCGGCAGAAGGCCAGCAGGCCAAGGTAGCTGCCAGAGCCGGTCAGCTCCCAGATCAGCCAACCGATGGCGATCTGGTCCATCCAATCGCCGGTGTTTGCGACCAGCGCGCCGATCCAGTAGAGCCGGAAGTTGCGGTGTCGTAACGCGGCAAACATGGCGGGGCGGAAACGCGGTTCTGGCGCTACCCGCGCTTTCGCCAGCGTCGGCTCATTCGGGTGTTGCAGCCCACGGGCCACGCAATCCTCGCGTTCGTGTCATTCGCGTGTGCACAACAGACGCAGGCCGCCTTGCTGGCCAACGCTTGAGGAGCGCAGGAGCAGCTCTGCATATTCCTCAAGACCGCCTGCGTTACGGCGCGTCCGCGACCCCCGGGTGGCAGCGTACTCCTTACCGGGGGTTTGGGAAAGGCCAGTGCAACCCGCTGGTATACTGAACGGCATGGTACGACGCGGACGCGAGGACGCAGGTCCCCATCGCCACCGGATCAGGCTACCGCTCCGTGCGGTGGTTCCAACACACTCCCCTCTGTGAACACTCGAGCCAACCTGCAACATGAGGAACCATGACTCTGCCGACCAACAATGGCGCGAATGCCGTTTCCGACGCGGATTGGGCTGCAACGACCTCGGAAGAAACCACAGGCGGTAGCACATTTCGGGACACTGAACGGGCTGAGATCATCGCGCAGTTTGCCGCGCTCTATCCGTTCCCGCTCGATGACTTTCAGCTCGATGCGATCGAGTCGATCCTGGACGGCGATTCCGTCATGGTGGCTGCACCGACTGGGACCGGCAAGACGGTAGTCGCGGAGCTGGGGGTTTACGAGGCGTTCCGTCGTGGTGGCCGCGCAATCTATACCACGCCGATCAAAGCGCTCTCGAACCAGAAGTTCCGCGACCTACGGGACATCTACGGGTCCAACGTCGGCCTGCTGACCGGCGACGTGACCGAGAACCCGGCTGCGCCGATCACCGTGATGACGACCGAAGTGCTGCGCAACATGCTGTTGCAAAGCCCGTGGGACCTCGACACTGTCGACTGCGTGATCTTTGATGAAGTGCATTACATCGCCGACCAGGAACGTGGGACGACCTGGGAGGAAGCGATAATTCTCTGCCCGGAGCACATTCAGCTGATCTGCCTTTCGGCTACCGTTTCGAACGCGGAGGAGATTGCCGCCTGGATCAGCCGCACCCATCGCCCGATCCGGCTCATCACGCACACCCAGCGGGCGATCCCTTTGGCGCTCTACTACTACCTCGACCGCAAGCTTCGTCCAGTCATCGACCACACCGGCGCCCAGGTTGGCGACTATTCGCACGCTGGTGGGGAGATCCGCAAGCGACAGGGGCGAGGGCAGCCCGCCGAGAGCCGCGCCGCGCTGGAGCTGGACGAACCGCAGCCCTGGGAAATCCTGACGGTTATGGCGAACCAGGAGATGTTGCCTGCAATCTACTTCCTGTTCTCACGCCGCGACTGCGAGGACTATGCCCAGCGCTTCTCAGTGATGCGCCCGAACTTGGTGCGGGATGATGAGACCCGGCGGAGGATCGAACAGGTCATTGATGCACACATCGGTTCTATGCGACCGGAGGACCACAACCTCGCCCAGGTGCGAGCCATTTCTGCGTTAGCGATGCAAGGTATCGGGTTCCACCACGCTGGCCTGCTGCCGTTGCTCAAGCAGTTGGTGGAAGTGCTGTTTGCCCGTGGCCTGATGCAAGTCGTCTTCGCCACCGACACCCTGGCGCTGGGGGTGAACATGCCCGCACGCTCGGTGGTGATCGGCCGGTTGACCAAGTGGGATGGTCGCCGGCGGCGCTTGCTGATCCCAAACGAGTTCCAGCAGATGGCCGGGCGGGCGGGCCGGCGTGGTATGGACCTGAAGGGCAACATCGTTGTGCCGTGGTCCCCGTGGATCAAGTTCAGCGAGATGCTGCAACTGGCGACCGGCGAGCTGGAACCGGTGATGAGCGCCTTCGCCATCCGCTACAACACGGTGCTGAACTTGTGGGACCCGCCGCATGGCCAGCGGGTGCGCCAGATGCTCCAGCAATCGCTGGCGCAGTTCCAGTCCGCGAGGCGGGTCCGCGAACTGGAAGACGACATCGTTGGCCTGGGGGAGCGGATCCAGGCGATCCCCCACGGCTGCCTGATTGGCCTGGAGAACGGTGAGGAGCTCCTCGACGACTACCGTAACCTGAACTCGTCGATCACGGCCCTGCGCGGCAAGGAGCGCAACCTGCAGCAGGAGAAGCTCGACCTCGCACGCCGCGAAGATGAGCGGCCGTGGGCGGAGCCGGGCCGGCAAGCCTTACGCAAGATGTTCCGCGTCGCCAGCCCGGGTCTGGTTGTCCACACGCGAGACGACGGCTGGGCGGTCTACCTGGGCCGCGCGAGCGTCGGCGGGGTCGGGCTGTTCCTCGTTGGGAATAGCGTGCGCCTGTTCACCGAATACCGGCAGATCGACTACCTGCCTGCTGGCGACCTGCATGTTGCCTTGCCGGAAGCGCTGACCAGCCTGAGCGTGGCGGGCAATGCTCGCATCCGTTCGGCGGCGGATTGCCTTGTTGACCTGTTCATCGGTGCTTCGGAAAACTCGTTCAACAGTAGCAGTGTGAACGCAAACACAACTATTCAACTACATAACTATCCGTGCAACTAGTGTGCCGCCCAGCGACAATCCGTGCCCGAGCCTCTCCATTTCCGCCGCTACGCCGTCTCACACAGGCCAGCGGCTGCACGATACGTCTTCGCTCCTTGGAACGGGATTCGCACGGTAGAATCCGCAGGAATTCGGGAGAACAACATGGCCTATGCGTCGCCACCTTCCTGACGAAATTCTGGCTTTCATGGCAGTGAAGTTTCGGATGCTCGCCGATCCGACCCGGTTGGCCATCTTGCGCACTTTGATGTTTGATGGAGAGCGAAACGTCGGGCAGGTCGTCGAAGCGACGGGCGGCACTCAGGCGAATGTCTCC
>QEUZ01000522.1 GCA_003577355.1 Chloroflexota bacterium
ACGACACGACGGAAGGCTCAGCGCCAGGACGCGGAGCAACTTGCAACTGAAGAGTAACGCCGGAAAAGCGCTAAACGCCCTGTGTTGCAGGGGTCAGGTTCAGCGACGCTGGGTCGGCGGGAACCCGCGGAGCGCCCTCCTGGATGATCCTTTGGATCTCATCTGGGGTATGGTTGCGCAACGAGGTCACGAATTCGTTGTTGTTGAAGTAGAGTCGTATATCGAAGGTGAACGCCTCGGAACGTTCGGTTTCCGCCCACCAGGCATACAGATCCGGGAGGAACGCGAAATCGCGTGCCTCGACGCGGAACAGCGAGACTCCTTGCCCGCGCAGGTAGGCCAAAGGCTCGCTGAACCAGCAACGCGACCCAGGCCGGCCGTCGATGACGGCGCGAATGCCATCGTGATGCCGCGGCACCGAGCGCAACGTAAAGTAGTAGGCGCCGGGCCACTCCGGCTGAAGCCGGCGTGCTTGATACGGCGGCGCCTTCTTGCGTCGAAACAGGCTCACCATCGCGCGCGTTACCCTTCTGGCTGCCTCGTCCTCCCACATCCACTAGCGTTGATTGTACCGGCACATGCGTTTGCGTGACAGGCTTCCAGCGCAACCCTTGGCCGTGCCCGAATTGGGAGCGGTGGCATATACGTGGAGTGACCAGTGACCAGTGACCAGTGACCAGTGGTGTGATCGTCCTTGTCTGAAGCGCGATTCTCTGCTGCAACGAGCGACCGTGAGCCGACAGTGGATGGTGGTTGGAACACTAGAACAGGACGACTACGGCGTACTGCCGAAGGAGGCTGACCCAAGACGATGGACCTGACCGATATTACGTGGCGCTTCTTCGTCGTCTTCCTGCTCGTGGCCGCCAATGGTTTCTTCGTCGCGTCAGAGTTTGCGCTTGTCAGCGTTCGGCGGACACGTGTCGAGGAGCTGGTCAATGCGGGAAATCGACGGGCGAGGGTTGTCCGGCGGTCGTTGAGTGACCTCGACTCGTACATCGCCGCGACACAGCTGGGCATCACCATGGCCAGCATCGGACTTGGCTGGGTCGGCGAACCAACCCTCGCTCGATTGCTCGATCCTCTCCTGGAACGACTGCTCCCCACAACCGGCGCAGTAATCACCTCACATCTCGTCGCGTTCGTCATCGCGTTTGGGATCATAACGGTGCTCCACATCGTGTTTGGTGAGTTAGCGCCGAAGACCATCGCGCTGCAGCGTTCGGAAGCGACATCGCTTTGGGTGGCGGGGCCGCTCGAACTGTTCCTGCGCATCTTCCGTCCAGTGATCTACGCCATGAACGGGATGGGACGGTTCGTCGTGCGCAGCATTGGGTTGCGTGACGCGAGCGGTCACGCCCTCGTGCATTCCGAAGCAGAGCTGCGCATGCTCGTCACGGCCAGCACGTTGCACGGCCAGCTGGAAGAATCTGAGCAGGCCATCATCAACCGCGCCTTTGTCTTTGCTGATGACACGGCCGTCGATGTCATGCTGCCACGCACTGAACTTGTGGCACTTGCGTTAGATTCGACGCCGGAGGAGGTGCGCCAGGTTGTCGTGCAACACCGGGCGGAACGCTACCCAGTCTACGAACACGACCCTGACTATGTGATTGGCGTACTGCACGCCCGCGACGCGCTGTCGGCATTAGCCGCCGG
>QEUZ01000091.1 GCA_003577355.1 Chloroflexota bacterium
GCGTCCCCGACGATGGTGCTATGGAAGGGAGTCGCAGGCTAACGAGATGTCGAAGCGGCCTCCTTGCGGCGGCGCTTGTGCTCGGCCTTGCGAATCTTCGCCCGGCGCTGCTCGCTCTTGCTGACGAAGCGGCGCTTGCTGCGATACTCCCGCAACTTGCCGGACTTCTGCATCTCCTTGGTGAATCGCCGCAGGAGGCCCTCGAAGCCCTCGCTTTCGCGTAGCTCGACTTTCATCTGTTGTCACCCCCCTCCTGTAGCGCTTGACTGGCACATTCGATATCGAAGGCGCAACACACCACGACGCTGACGCATTCGTCGCGCACGTCGTCAGTGTATCGCATTCGCGGTCGCCGGCACAGGCGCAGCGGCCGGAGCTTGGCGCTGCGTATACTCGTCCTCGCAGGATTGCGGGAGGGAGTAGCACAGCGCGATGTCTGGACCGGTCGGGGTCATCTATTGTGGTTCATGTGGCGCGCTGAACCCGCGCACCAACCACTATTGTTCCGCGTGCGGGCACCAGCTCGTCGACGCGTATCATCCCTCGGAAGGGCTCCGGGTGTACTCCACCCCCGACCCCGCCGCGCCGCTTGTCGACATCGTCGATCCCGATTCTGATATCACCGTCGTCGATACCGAGGAAGACTTGCCGGCGGACTATGCCAAGGTGACGCTTGAAGATGGCCGCATTGGGTATGTCCGCCTGCACGAGGTGGCCGAAGCAGCCAGTGGGTTAGCGCCCACCACCGGGCGGCGTGCGCGCCCGGCAGGGTGTATCTCCTCTACCGCCGTGCTCGCCGCTGTCGCTCTGATGGTGCTTGCAGCAGCGTTCGTGCTGGTCACGGCGTTCCGGTCTGGCAGCGACACCGACCAGTTCATCGCGGTGCTGACGTGCAGCATCGCCGTACCAGCCATGCTCTTTGTCGTCGGGTTCTACCTGTATGTGCGCAAGCGCGAGGAAGAACTGGCCGATGAGGCAGCCGAACCGGTGCTGCCCAGAGAGGACCGTTAGGAGCGTGGACGTCCCTGCACGAGTCGAGGGGCTGCGCCCGTTCCTGCTTCATGGTGAAGCATGGGTGCAACTCTTCTACAGCCATCTGGACGACCCGGAGCAGATCCGCAGCGAGCGCTTTAGCCGCGCAAGCCTGCCGGGCGACCTGCGCGTGGGAGATGCGATCGTGGTGTTCTACTTGCTCGGTGCAGTTGCGTCGATTCGGCGCGCCGACCCTGAGTAGCCAGTTCTAGCGTTCCAACCACCGTCCACGGTCGGGTCAAGGTCGCACGTTTCATCAGAGAAAAGCGCTTCAGACAAGGACGATCACACCACTGGTCACTGGTCACTCGTCACTGGTCACTCCATTAGCCGGATTGCGGGATCACCCGCAGCAGGGCGGTGAGGGAAATCATCAGCATTTCCCGTTCGTCGTCGGACAAGCGTGAGAGCGCAATCGCTGCCCGGTCGCCGCGCGCTGGCATCAGCCGTTCCACGAGCTCGCGGCCATCGTGGGTGAGGTTGTTCAGCACGACTCGTCGGTCGCGCGGGTCACTCATACGATAGGAAAGCCGCTGGCGCACCAACCGGTCGAGGATACCGGTAATCGTCGGCGTCGACACGCTCAGCCGGCGGGCAAGGTCGGAAACCCGCGTTGGTCCTTCGTGATACAGGATGGTCATGACCCGCAGCTGCTGCATTGTGACGTGCGCGTCCGACCAGGCAGCAGAGATTTCTTCGGTTGAAGGCTGTAGCCGCACGACCGTCTCGCGCAGCAGCTCAGCCAGGTCGTCGAGGTCGATATCTCGCCGCGACACGACCGGCGCCGTGCCACGCTCAACAGTGCTGTCGAGTGCCGCTGCATCGCCTGCCATGCCTGCTTGACTCCTTCAACCGCTCCGCCCCTGCCTTGGGCACGGGCAACCCGCGACACGAGTGTAGGTTCACGCTGATGATTCGCGAAATAACCCTTTCGTCCCAGTTGAGCATCGACTGCAGCGTAACATATCACTGCAACGCACAAGGTTTTTGGTTCCACAAACGTCGACGTGCTAAGGTTACCGCTTGTGCGTCCGAACAGGCGGACGCCACGCACGACCACATCAGGCCGAATGGCCCGGAGAGGCAGATAGGCAGATGGCCCCACGGAGACACACCCTTGAGGCAACCACCCGCACAGTGATCGGCAAGGAAGTCGAAAAGCTCCGCCGCGCCGGCCAGACCCCTGGCATCGTCTACGGCCCGGTCATCCCGACCCCCATTCCTGTCGCGGTGGATGCCAAGACGGTGCAACGCATGTACACCGACTTCGGCTCAAACCTCCTGATCAATCTCACTATTGATCGCGCGACATACACAGTGTACATGCGCAACGTCGATCATGACCGATTGCGCCGCAATATTCGGCACATCGAGTTTTATGCCCCGAACTTGCGCCTGGCGATGACGACCGATATCCCGGTCGTGTTCCTCGGGGAACCGGGAGAGACCCGTGCCGTGCTGACGCGCGGACTGGAGCGCATCGCTGTACAAGGGTTGCCGGATGCCCTTCCCGCAGTCATCGAGGTTGACCTCAGTAACCTGTCGGCCATTGGGCAGGCGATCCACGTCTCCGACCTCAACCTCGGCGACAATGTAACCGTCCTCTCTGGCAGCGACGAGCTGATCGTTCGCCTGGATGCTCCACAGATGGTTGTAGCTGAGGAACCTGAGACGGTTGCCGAGGCGGAGGAAGGCGAACTGGCTGCGGACGAAGGCAGCGCGGAGGAAGCCGCCGAGTAGCGCTGCGCTCAACCCGCCCGGTTGCGCCGGAACAGGCTCCCCAAGTCTGGGCGCTTCCGGGCGGTTTCCGTTTCGATTGGCTGTGGTTGAGGCTGCGCATGTGCTGCCTGCAGCGCGGCGTCTTTCGCGGCAACCACCTGTTCGAGATGGCGCGCATACTGCGCAGTGTCGCTGTACATACGCTCCAGCGATTGAAGATACTCGGCCTGCGGATCTTGGCCGCGGGTTGCGCTCAAGCGCTGTGGGGCTGCGCACCAGGCTGCCAACGGCCTGCTGACCTGCTCCCAGGTATAGCGCTGTGCAAGCGCAGCCAGGTTGGACCGCATTGCCCGCCCGGCATCGCGGTCCAACACCTGCATCACGGCATCACGCACACCGGCGGCGTCGGCAGGACGAACAAGTACACCGATCTTCTCATCGCGCACAACATCCGCGAGGATGTCTCCCTCGGTTGCGACCGTCGGCACGCCGCACCAGATGTTATCCAACAGGCGCGTGCGATATGCAAAGCGCGCCTCAACGGTGGCAACGTGCAATGAGAGCGCGACTGTCGCCTCCAGCAGCCAGTTCTGGCGCTCCTCATACGGGACCCAGTCGTGGAAGAAGACGTGGCGGTCGAGCAAGCCCAAGTCGGACGCCAGCATGCGCGCGGACGCGACGACCTCCATTTCAGCTACCTGCGCACCAGGGCTGCGCGTACCCATGAAGACCAGGCGCACGTTCGGCAGGCACTCTACCAGCAGCGCAGTAGCGCGAATTGCGGTCAACGGGTCGAGCCAGTTCCACATGCCGCCGTTCCAGAGCAGCACAGTATCGTCGCGGCCGATCGCGGGGAACCTGCCGCGTGGGCCAGGCCCAGTCTTCAACGGCGGTTGTTCCGGCAACCCAAACCCGACGATATCAATCAGCGTGCGCAGCTCCGGGTCGGCCGCGACGTGCGCCAGCTCCAAGCGACCAGCCGCCGCCAGGGCGCCGAGCCAGAAATCCCGTTGCCGCTCCGCAGCGCAGATGAAGAAGTCACCCAACGAGAGCAGCCGCTTGAGGATCGTCACATCATCCTGGCGGTTCGGCTCGCCGCGCAGCGGGTCGATGCGAGCATACTCCAGCTTCTCAAGGATCCATGGGGCATACAGGTCGACAACGATGTAGCGCGATGCTATCAAGGCCGGGTCTGCGTATAGATACGGCAGGTGCTGGGCAACCACGACCTCGTGTTCTGCGAGCAGGCGCGCCAGCGCATTGCCGCGCTCGTCCTCGCTGGCGCCGGCATACCCATACGCCCGCAACGTCACCCCCGGCGGTGGGCTGAGGTCGACCGGTTCGCGGGTGGCCAGCGTCACCGGCTGCTGCGCACCGAGGACACGCGCCAGGTTCCAGTAGCGAATGCCGGAGCCGGCCATGCGCGGCCCGATTGTGTCTGACGCGATCACCAGCACCGAGGGTTGCGGCGTCACACCTGCTCCATCCCGCTGCTACCATTCCTGCCGTCATTCGTTGCAACGTCCAGAAGGTGGGGGTGGACATGGCGACGAGTCGCTGGACGGCTGTCATCATCAACTATAACGGCGCAGACTATCTCGGCGCGTGCCTGGACGCACTGGCGAAGGTGCGTAGTGCCCCTGCCGAAATCCTCGTTGTCGACAATGCCTCAACCGACGACTCGCTGGCCGAGCTTGTCGCCTACCCACGCGCCATTGTGCTCCCCCAGCCTCGCAACCTGGGGTTTGCCGGCGGCGCAAACGCCGGGCTGGCTGCGGTCGAGACGGAACTGGCGCTGCTCCTCAACCCCGATGTGGAGCTGGCGTCTGATTTTGGGACGCAGCTCGTGGCAGCGTTCGATTCCGACCGCCGCCTCGGAGCAGCAGGGGCATTGCTGCTCTACCCCGATGGGACCACCGTACAACATGCCGGTGGCGTCATCGCGTGGCCACAACTCTGGACCAGCCACCGCGGACACGGTGCGCCCTTGTCACCAGCCCTGGAACAGCCGCTGGACGTTGACTACGTTGCCGGTGGCGCGCTGGCGCTGAGAATGGACGCAGTGCGCTCCGTTGACGGCTTTGACGAGAGCTTCTACCCCGCCTTCTTCGAGGATGCCGACCTCTGCCTGCGTCTGCGCGAGGCAGGCTGGGCGGTGCGCTATCTGCCGGCACTACGTGCGCTCCACCACGAAGGTGCTACCTTGGGCCAGTCCCCCTTGCGCCATCACTACTCGCAGGTTAACCGCATCCGTTTCGCGCGCAAGCACCTGGATGCCACAACCTGGCGACGCAACTTCGTACCTGCCGAAACCGAACGCATCCGCCACTTGCTGGCCGAGGCAACCGGCGCCGACTGGCCGGCGACAAGCGGGTTCAGCGGCATTGAAGCGGCCCTCCGCAACCCAGACGCCCCTGCGGCTGGCGCGCCACCCCTGAGCTATCACGCAACCCTGCTGCCCGGTGTGCACGATGCAGTTGAAGCCGCGCGTGTGGCGGCCACGTTGCCGGAACGCCGAACACCGGGCAAGCCTGGCCTAGCGGCCCGCATGCAGCAGAACCTGGCTGCTAGTCAGCGGATTGAGGATGCGCTACTCCGACAGGAGGAGTTCAACCGCGCAGTCGTCGCGGCACTGGAGGCGCAAGACAAGCTCAACCGGGAGCAACTGGCCACGCTACTGACGCTCGCCCTCGATATTCTGCAGTTCGTCCCTGCTAACCGCCCGCCGAACGTCGTCCCGCTGCATCCGCCAGAGGAGACAGCAGGCGAATCGTGACCGGCTGCCCCATGTAGGCGCGTTTCGCCCAGATCGCGCCGGGCACAAACGGCAAGGTGATCAGGACCGGGGCCAGGCAGATCGCCAGGAAGTCGACCCGCACGAGCCAGATCATTAGTGCAATCGCCAGCCCGAGCAGGGCGACAAACCCAACTGTCCAGTACAAGGCGTGCAGCGCGTGCCGGCGTAATCCGGCATCGGCGCCGAGATCGGTGAACAGCACCACTGCCGGCACCACCGGCGGAAAGAGATAGCTCAGTGCGGCAATCACCGCCGTTTGCGGGTCGTGCCCGCCCGGCGCGGCCCCCTGCGTCACTGCTCCTCCTGCTGGTCGTCGGCCCATCCACTCCGGCCGAATGCCGGGTACCGGGCGAGTCTACCGGCGCGCATCACGCAACTGCAATGCCACTTGCCCTCTCCATGCTTCGCCGTACAATGCAGCGTCTTGTCGAGGCCAGGTGCGAACACGCCACATCCATACGGGGGTACGACGATGGTGACGGTTGCGGACCGTGCGCCGGAAGACCCGGGACCACTGAACGATCGGATCGTCGAAACACGGGCCGGGCTGGCGGCGATGTCCGAGTTCGCCGTGCGGTCGTTCGCGACGATTGAGGAAGCTGTCGAAGCCACCCTGGAGCTCATGCGCCGGTTGCTCGGCATGGAAGTACGCATGGTCAACCAGATCGACGGTGACCAGCTCACCTTCCGCTACCTGCAGCTACCGCCGGATTTCCCCAATCTGCAGGGCATGGTCACCCCACTCAACCACAACTTCTGACGGCGCGTCATGGGCTCGGTCGAGCCCCTGCTGATCAACGATGTCGGGCCACTCACCGAGTTCCACGAGATACCCGCAGTGAGCGTTTTTCAGATGCGCTCCTACATCGGCGTGCCGATCATCCTCTCCAGCGGGCGCGTCTACGGCACGTTGTGCGCACTCGACCGCAAGGTCACGAGCAATACACAGCGCGACCTGGACTACCTGCTGCTGTTGGCAAGGCTGCTGGCATCACAGCTCGACCGGCGCGAGCTGGGCATCGCCGAGGAACGTAACCGCATTGCCCGTGAGATCCACGATACGCTCGCGCAAACCCTCGCCGCGCTGGTGCTGGACCTCGGCGCCTATGCCGACGACCCACGCCTCGATGCGCCCGACCTGGTACTGGAAGCGCGCTCCCTGAGCGAGCGAGCCCGTGAAGCGCTGCACGAAGTGCGTCGCTCCATTTGGAACTTGCAGCCCGGCCAACTCGCCGGCCGCACGCTTGCAGAGGCAATTGGCGCCGAAGTACGCGCGCTGGGCCGCGACGGTGTGTCTGCAACCCTGGAAGTACGCGGTGAGGCACGCGACCTGCCGGCGAACGTTGAGACGGCGTTGCTGCGCATCGCTCAGGAAGCGCTCGCCAACGTGCGCAAGCACGCCCACGCCTTGAGCGCCATCGTGACGCTCGAATTCGGGGAGCAGGACATCACGCTACGGGTCGAAGACGACGGTCGTGGCATTACCACTGCGAATATCGGCCCGCCAACCCAGCAGCGCGGGTTCGGCATCCACAGCATGCGCGAACGCGCTCGCACCACTGGTGGCGAGTTATCGGTCTTTCCGCGCCCCGGAGGCGGGACATCACTCATCTGTCGCGTACCGCGTGCGGGCGCCGTGTTGCCACCAACACCGGCTCCCACCTTGCCGCCACGGACTGCAGCACGACGCCCGCAAACCAGCATCGGCATCATCGATGACCACGCGCTGGTGCGCGAGGGGTTGCGGCGCTTGCTGGAGAGCGCACCAGATATTCGCGTGGTCTTCGACGCTGGAGATGGCGTCAGCGGCCTGAGCCTGATCCGCCAATACCGGCCAGAGGTCATCCTGCTGGATATCCAGATGCCGCACCTGGGGGGACTGCAGGTGCTGGAGCAACTCGGCAAGGATGACACACCACCCAGAGCGATCGTCCTCACGACCTACGCACAGGATGAGATGGTGTATCAGGCAATGCGGCTCGGTGCGCGCGGCTACCTGCTGAAAGACACCACCGGCGCTGAGCTACGCAATGCGATCAGCGCCGTGGCCGGTGGTGGAGCCTTGCTGACGCCACTGGCCGCAAGTCGCCTTGCCGAGAGCCTGCACAATCGAGAAGCGCTCACCGCGCGTGAACGGGAAGTTCTGGCGCTGCTCGCCGAAGGACTGCGCAACAAGGAGATCGCTGCGCGCTTGGGAGCTAGCGAGAAAACCGTGCAGTTCCACAATGCCAATATCTTCGGCAAGCTCGGCGCACAGAACCGGACTGAGGCAGTCCGCATCGCGCGCGAGCGCGGGTTGCTCCTACCAGAATAGACGCCTGTCACCGGATGACCCTAGGGTTTTTCCCAGGTAGTACCCCAGGGTATTTGCGCTATCCACGAGGCGTATCCTGGACTACGCTCTCGCTACAACACAGTTGAACGTGGTCGCGTGCTGATTCGCCTGCCGCCGAACAGCAGGGGCGTTGGAGGGGAGCCGCTTCGAATGTTGGCCGCAAACGCAATAGATTCTCGCAGGACCACACTGCCTCCGGTCCCTGAACCAAGCGACCAGGAGCTGATGCTCCGGTTACGACGGCAGGATATCCGCGCACTGGAACTGCTCTTTGACCGGTACCATCAGATCGCACTCGGGCTGGCCTGCAAGATCGTCCGCGACCGCAACGCGGCTGAGGATATCGTTCAGGACGTCTTCCTCGCCCTTTGGCGCCAACCTGACCGTTTCGACCCAACCAAGGGCACCCCGCGCGGCTGGCTGCTTGCCATCGTGCACCATCGTTCGATCGACAAGCTGCGCCGCACCCACGGGGTGCAGTGCTCGCTGGAGCTCGTTCCGCACATCATCGACGACGCACAGGCCGACCCATGTGATGCTGCCGCCGACCGCGTTGCAGCGACACAGCTCCACTCTGCGTTGGCAACGCTCCCCCATGAACAGCGCACCGCGATCGAGCTTGCCTTCCTGCACGGACGCACCCACGTCGAAATCGCCTCACTGCTCGGTTGCCCGCTGGGCACAGTTAAGGGCCGCATCCGCATCGGGTTGGCCAAGCTCCGTGCTACCCTGACCGAGGGGCTGCCAGCCACCGCCTGAGCTCGTCGGCGACGCTGCGAAGGAGCGCCGCATGGCATCGGAACCAGTCGCCACCGCAGAGGAATACCGTGCGCTAGCCGGGCACTTCCCCAGCGGCGTCGTCGTCGTCACCAGCGCCGATCCGCACACGGGTGAGATGCATGGGGTAACGGTGAGTGCCTTTGCCGGACTCTCACTCGATCCACCGCAGGTTATCGTGTGCCTGAACCGCGCGGCACAGAGTCATACGTTTCTCACGACCCGTAGCCATTTCGCGGTTAACCTGCTGGCACGCCGGCAAGCGGCCATCGCTGAGCGTTTCGCGGGGCGGGCGCCGCTCGTGAGCGGCGAGTTCGACGGCGTTGCCTACCGTCTGGGGCTGGGTGGTGTCCCGCTGCTGGGCGGCTGTGTCGGCTGGTTCGAGTGTCGCCGCCATGCCGTCTACCCCGGTGGTGACCATTCGATTGTCGTCGGCGATGTCTTGGCAGCGACACTCGGGCACGACGACGATCCACTCGTGCTCTTCACCGGACGCTACACCCGCTTGGAGTGGGGCTAGTCGATGTTCAGCTGCGGCGGACGACGTAAGCGCGCCATCGTGTAGACATCCACAAATTCACCCAGGCGGAACGCAAATGCGCGGTGCGTGCCTTCAATGACGAACCCGTTGCGCTCGTACAGCCGCACCGCCGGGCTATTGTCGGTGTAGACCTGCAACTCTAAACGCAGCAGGTTATACCAATTGTCAGCGAGGTCGATCACTGCTCCCAACAGGGCCGCTCCGACTCCCCTGCCACGGTACTCCTCTAGCACTGCCATGCCCAACCCGCCAACATGTGCCCGCCGGCGCGTCGAGAGGTGCAGCCCAGTCTGGCCGACGACTCTGCCGTCGATCTCCGCAACCAGGATGCGGTTGGTTGCATCAGACACGATGCGCGACTGCCACTCGGCTTCGGTGCTGTAGGGGATTTGCAGCGTCATAGCCGCTGACGAGCGTTGCCCGAGGATGGCAACGACCGCCGCTGCGTCCTCGGGACGGCAGGCGCGAATGACGATCTCGCTGTGTGTCATCGACGCCTCCGTCAATCCGTCGCCATGCGCACGACATAGATGACGCCAGCCGACAGCGCCGTGAACAGCGCACCGTAGCCGATCTGGCCCAGTGCATCGACAAACCGGGAGCCGCTGAACGTGACCATGGCAAGGAACAGGCTCAACATGCCGCTCCCCAGCAGCATGACCGCGAGGACAACGTACGGCAGCGCCCCGATGATCGCGAATAAGTCCGGCTTGACTGCCACGGCACGTGCACGGGCAGCCTGAGCGTGCATTTCGGCGTAGCGATGCGATACCCACAAACCGGCAGCGGCAACGATTAACAGAACGAAGAACGCTGGGAACAGCAGCGACACTGGCAAAAGCCAATCGGCAAGTCGATCAAGAAGGCTCAGGAACCCGAGCAGAACGAACCCAGCGATCAGCACCCCTGCATTGATGACTGCCAGGCGCAACCCATCAAAGACAGTCCCCCCGGTCGGCGTGAGCCAGACCCGCACTCGCTCCGTAGAAGAAGTCGGCCCACCGGTATACTGGTGTGTGTCCTGCTCCATCACGCCGCATCCACTTCTGGAACCACCCGCGTTGTCGCGCATTGTAACGAGAGAGGGACCGGCTGGGGAGCAGTTGCTATACTGCGGACTCGTCCGGCAGGCAAGAGACGCTCGACGAGCCGGCCTGTCGGGAAAAGGGAAGGTGGCAGCGGCCATGGGCAAATCTAAAGGCGGGCTTCTGGTCCTCGTCCTGCTAGGCGTTGTCGTCGTATTGGCCATGCTGTACAGGGCGTCGAGCCAGCGCGAACTACCAGACGACGAGTGGTTCGATTTCGAGCAACCCAGCAATTAGCGCAGCACCTCGGCGCGTTGCTGCACGTGTCGCGCACGAAACCGCGCACGATTCCGTGAACATGTGGGAGCACTCCACCCAGCTCCCTGCTTGGCTATGCACCTTGCACGAACGATCGTTCCTGACGCCCCCGCTGCTCATTCCAGCAAGCGGGGGCTCTGCTGCACGGTGACCGCTGGCTCAGCGCAATACGCTGAGCAACGCCAGCACACCAAACGCGAGGATGATGACTCCCGACACGCGGTTGACCCAGACCAGCCGTCCACTATCCAAGCGCGCGCGCATCAGGCCGGTTGCGCCACTGAGAATGAGCCACCAGAGCGCCGACCCCAGGAACACACCCAGCACAACCAGCGACGAGCCGGCATAGTTGCGTTCCCGTTCGGCGATCCCAAGCCCGGCAAAGATGGCCACAAACGACAAGATCGTCGTCGGGTTGGTGATCGTCAATGCCACCGTACTGGCATAGGCGCCCCAGAGACTACTCGCAGTCGCCCGCGCGGACGCGGTTGCTGGGGTGCTGCGGAGAGTACGCACTCCCAGGTAGACCAGGAATGCTCCGCCACCCAAGCGTAACGCGGTTTGCTGGTCAACAAGGAACGTCGAGATGGTCGTCAGGCCAAAGGCGGCGATGAAACCATACATCGCGTCAGCGGTAGCCGCGCCCAGCCCGGACACAAACCCGACCAGCCGACCACCGGTGAGCGTGCGCCGGATACACAGCACGCCTATCGGCCCAACCGGCGCGGCGATCGAAAACCCAATGAGCATGCCTCGAACGAGTAACATGGCGTCCACGCCCACTCCAGCTTCTTCTCCACGCGGACCCAGCCTGTGCGCCCGGCACGGGCGGCCAGTTCAATCGGCACAGGCGCCGAAATGCTGCGCGAGGGGGCCGATTGCTACGCCGGCGCTCGTTCAGCAGCCTTGTCAGCTGCGTCCAGGAGCCGGCCGTGCATCTCGCGCAGCCATTGCTGGATATGCTGGAGTGCGGCATCGTGCGGCAGCGTTTGGGCGTCTTCCGGGCCAGCGGCACGGGGCTTCAATTCGACGCCACCCGCCTTGAGTGAGCGCGAGCTGATCGTCGCCCGCAAGGGGATGCCCAGCAAGTCGGCATCGGCGAACTTCACTCCGGCCGTCTCATCCCGGTCATCGAACAACACATCAACGCCGGCAGCGCGCAATGCCGCGTAAAACGCATCCGCGGCGGCACGCACGGCCGTGTCAGCGCCGAGCACGACCAAATGCAGATCGAATGGCGCGATACTCACTGGCCAGCGCAACCCGCGTTCGTCGTTGGAAACTTCCGCAACCGCCGCCAGCATCCGCGAGACGCCGAAGCCGTAGGAACCCATCACCATGAGCTGCTCCTGGCCAGCTTCGTCTAGATAGGCGCAGTTTAGAGGCGCAGAGTATTTGTAGCCGAGCTTGAAAATGTTGCCGACTTCGATGCCGCGTCGTTCTTCGAGCACGCTATCGCAACTTGGGCAGCGGTCTCCAAGCTGCACCATCGCGATATCGGCTAGATAGTCCGGCTGGTAGTCGCGCCCCAGGTTGACGTTGCGGAGGTGGTATCCCTCGCGGTTGGCGCCGCCCACGAGGTTCGGGGCAGCAGCCGAGAGGTCGGCAACCACAACAGCGTCGTGAATGCCGACCGGCGAAGCGTACCCCGGCACGGCTCCAGCCGCGCGAATCTGCTCCTCGCTGGCAGGCTTCAGGGCCTTTGCACCCAGCAACAGCGCGAGCTTCACCTCGTTCACCTGCCGGTCGCCACGGATGG
>QEUZ01000523.1 GCA_003577355.1 Chloroflexota bacterium
CGAGGAGCAGCAGCGCGAGGGAGCTTGTTACCGAGAGCAGGAGCATCGCCAGCACTGTCAGGCCGAGGCTGGGCAGGATGATCGCCCAGCGTCCGTGACGGTCGGCCAACCTGCCGCCAAACAGCCGCGCAAGGAGCGTGGCTCCGGCGAAGGCCGAGAAATACAAGCCTGCATTAGCGATTGCCCGCTCTTCCGCATAGATCAGCACGAACGACTGCACCGCCCCGTACACCAGGGTGAATGACAGCACGAGGATGGCTGGGACGAAGACGGCCGGTTCAATGAGGCCACTGCGTGCAGCACTATGGGTAGCTGCAGGCGCCTCGCGAGCCGGCTGTCGTACGGTGGACATAATGCCGAGCGCGAGCAGCGCGAGTGCCGTCGATGTCAGGAACACGGCTCGGTTGCCCGGACCATCGTGGATCAGCAGCCCAAGGTAGGGCGCGCTGGCGATGGCGAAGGTGGACATCATGCCCCAGATACCCATTGCTTCGGCACGCCGTGCGGCAGGAGCCAGGTCGGCGACCATCGTGAACGCGGCGGTGTGAAAGCAGGCCATGCCGATACCATGGAGCATGCGTACCGCCAGGAGGAGTGGGATGCTCGTCGCCACGATGTAGAGCAGCGACGAGAGTGCGAAGATCGCGGCCCCGGCCAGCAGAAAGCGCTTGCCGCCAGTGCGGTCGATCTCACGACCGATGAATGGGCGTGGGAAGAGTGCAGCCAAAGCAAACACCCCAATGACCAGCCCGACGATGCCGTCGCCAGCTCCGCGCTCGTCCTTCACATACAGTGGCAGCACGGCGAGCAACAGCATGAACGAAACCAGCAGCGTAAACCCTCCAAAGCAGAGGGTGACAAACGGGCGTGTCAGAATCGGCTGTCTGACATGGTAGGCAGCGGCGCTCATTCGCTGCGGCCAGGGGGTGGGTGAGCGACCTCGTACTTTCTGATCAGGTTCCGTACCTCGCGCGGCGACATCGAGAGGACATCGACCCCCAATAGCTCCATCAAGTGGTTGCGGTCGCGGTAGCCACGCTCTTTCGCCCATTCCCAAAAGCGGGTCCACGAGACATCGACGCCGGGCGCCGCGTCGGGCTTGGATTCTTCGGAGGCCACGTTGTCACGAGCTGGGCGCTCCGGCCGCTCGCCCCGTGCAGGCGGCTCAGGCATGCGCTGTTCTGCAACGGTTCGTTGCAGCGGTCGCGGCGGCGCCGGTTCCGCTGGCTCGGCAACGTGGCTCGCTTCGGTGTGGGCAGCGCGTTCAGGGCGGGGAAGTGGTTGGAGCGGTTCACTCGCCTCAACCTCGCGAGGCTCCGGTTCGCGCAATGGCCGCACCGGTGTGGGAGCCGGCGCAGGCACCAGGCTGACCGGACGCTCCAGCGGACGGGCCGCAACGCTGTCTTCCTCAGCGTACTCGGTGCCATAGCCGAGCGCCGCGAGCGCGCGACCGAGTGCGCGCATCTCGGCCACTTCGACTGCGCTCCCGGCAGATGAACGACCAGCACTGGCGTGGGCCGTGGCGCTGCCGCCGGTTGGCAGGCGCACGCTTGCCTTGCAGAGGGCACGTTCCTCATCAACAGCGAGCAGTTCGGTTTCGATCTGGGCGTCCGGATGCTCGCTGCGCAGCCAGGCGATGCGCCATTTCA
>QEUZ01000092.1 GCA_003577355.1 Chloroflexota bacterium
CCAGGAGGCATGAGGCAGTAGGCCGGGTCGCCGCCCTGGTTGATCAGCTCGTTAATGCGGTCGCGGTCGATGCAGTGTGAAAGCGCTCGGCGCACGCGAATATCGTCGAACGGCGCCACGTTCGTGCCCGGCAGGATCTTCCAGATCAGTGGCTCAACCCACTTCTCCAGCTCGTTGGACATAACAGGGTCGGCCTGGACACGCGGCAGTTCCGCCAACGGTACGACCGACCAGTCGATCTCACCCGCTTCGTAGGGCAGCAGGCCCTGCTCGGCCGGGATGATTGGGTTCACGATCGTTTCCAGGCGGATGTTATCAGCATCCCAGTAGTTCGGGTTCTTGACCACGGTGCAGCGTACGTCGTGTACCCACTCCTTCAGGAGGAAGGCGCCATTGCTGATGACATCCTGGCCAGTGATGTTCGGGTCGGTGTACTCGTCGCCGAACTCCTCGACAGATGGCGGGTGGGTCGGGAAGCAGGCAGCATACCCAGCGATGACCGGGAAGATACCGCGTGGGCCGACCATCGTGACTTCCAGTGTCCAGTCATCGATCGCCTTCAACCCGAGGGTTTCCGGGTCGGCGCCAGCCGTGTTCACTTCTTCGGCATTCAGGATGTCGAAGAGGATGGATGCATATGCACCGGCGGATTCCGGGTTGAGCAAGCGCTTCCATGAGTAGATGAACACATCAGCAGTGACGTCGTCGCCGTTCGAGAAGCCACCGTTGTTCGGGCGCAAGTTGAACGTCCACACCGACGCGTCGGCGTTGGCCTCCCAGCTTTCCGCCCAGTCGGGGATCGGCTCGAAGTCCACGCTGTAGGTCAACAGACCGGACCAGATCGAGGCGACGCCACCGCAATAAAGGTCACGGTTGAAGTCGTGCGAGGCCGGGTCACCACTGCGGATACCGTAGTCGTAGAGGATCTGCTCCTCCGCCGGGGCGGCCGTGGTGGCGGTCGGTGGAGCTTTGCGGTCGGCGCGGCGGCTGTTGTAGCAGTCGGCGCAGACCCAGCCGTTGTCGCGGTCGGTTCTGCCGGTGCAGCTGAGGTTGCTGTTGGTTCCGCCGGGGCAGTAGTCGGCGCAGTTGTTGCGGTCGGTTCTTCGTCGTCGTCACCGCCGCAGGCAGCAAGCAGGCTGCCAACGACCGGCGTGGCGGCAAGGGCGCCCGTGATCTTCAAGAACGTTCGGCGGTCGACACCTGCCGACCTGAGGCGCTCCTCCAGCAGTTTGACGCGATCGAATTCCACAATCGTCATGGACTAAGCTCCTCCTCAAGTGGACCCTGAAGCGCTGTAGCGGCCTCAGCCCACTTGCTGATCCGCCCGACCGGGAAGCGCCCTTCCAGCGCGTCCGGTCGATCTTCGCGGGTCCGGTTCAACCCTCACCATGCGTCGACGAATTGACGTTCGGTCGCGACCTCCTCTCAGTGGTCTCCCCACGCCTTTCCAGTAACCATGCGGCTCTCGGCAGATAGCAGGTGATGAACCGAAGCTACCTGCAGGTACGGAACGCTCCTCACACCCGTACACACATTTGAACAGGCTGGCATCTCGCCTCGCGCCGGTGCAGTCCACCGTCGAACAGGTTCGACAATGCTCCGACAGCAACTGTGCTGATTGCATAACCTGTTTATCACAGGCTTAGAATCCTCGGCAAGCCACGGCGCGTCTGAACAGGCGAAAGAGTGCTCATTCAGCATAGTGGCAAGCGACCCAATGCCCCGGGACGATTTCGCGTAACTGTGGTTCAACCTGTGCGCAGTCCGCACGAGCAATCGGACAGCGAGGATGAAACCGGCAACCACTCGGGGGCCGGGCAGGACTCGGCACGTCGCCTTCGAGAATGATCCGGTCGCGCCGGCGACCAGGGACCGGGATCGGCACGGCGGAGATGAGCGCCTGGGTGTACGGGTGCTTTGGTTCCTCCGTGATGACGCGCGCTTCGCCAATCTCGACGAGTTTGCCCAGGTACATGACCCCAACACGGTCGCTAATGTGTGCGACGACAGCGAGGTTGTGTGCGATGAACAGGTAGGTGAGTGCAAACTCGTCCTGCAGTTTGCGCAGCAGGTTCAGTACCTGCGCCTGGATTGAGACATCCAGGGCTGACACCGGTTCATCGCAAATCACCAAACTGGGGTTGAGCGCGAGGGAACGGGCGATGCCGATGCGCTGTCGTTGCCCTCCTGAGAACTCGTGCGGATAGCGGTTGACGAAATAGGCATTGAGGCCGACAACCTGCAGCAGTTCACGCACGCGTTCTCGACGCTCCGCCCGGGTACCGATCCCGTAAATGTTCAGCGGCTCAGCGATGATCGAACCGACGGTCATGCGCGGATCAAGGGACGCCGATGGGTCCTGGAAGATCATCTGAATGCCGCGCCGGTGTTTGCGTAGCTCTTGGGAACTGAGTGAGGAAATATCTGTGCCGTTGAAGATGATGCTACCGGCAGTCGGGTTATACAGTCGGATGATCGTCTGCCCGAGCGTCGTCTTGCCACAGCCGGACTCGCCAACCAACCCGAACGTCTCACCGCGCTTGATTGAAAACGATACGTCGTCGACTGCGCGGATGTTGAGCGCGCTCTTACGCGCGAGAATACCGCCACCAACATGAAAGTGCTTTTTCAGATTGCGCACTTCCAGAATTGTGTCGGTTGTACCGTTCTCGGCGGCTCGTTCACCCGCGCTCGTGTCGGTCGCCACGCAACTCCCTCAATCTCTCGACTCCTACGAGCACTCGCGTTAGCGAGTCTACGTCGTTGGACTGCTGCTTGGACGTATTGCCCCTCCACTGCTGGTCGCTTTCCCTTGTGGGAACCAGCACCGTACCGACTGCCCGTTCCCAACGGAGCTTAGGATCGGGGTCTCCTCGCATTTCTCTTGTCGGAAACGGCAACGTGGGCGGAACCGACAACCAATGGGCGGCGCCAGCAAGTCGGGTGGTAACCCAGGGATGGGCGTCAGGGTCTCCTTCACGTTCAAGCCGATGCGTGGGACCGAATTGAGGAGCCCAATGGTATAGGGATGCTGTGGGTTGTTGAATAGTTCGGTGGCTGGGCCGGACTCGATGATCTGACCAGCGTACATCACGACGACGCGCTCGCAGATTTCAGCCACGACGCCCAGATCGTGGGTAATCAGAATAATTGCTGTACCGAACTCACGGTTCAGGTGCATCATCAGGTCGAGAATCTGCGCCTGGATCGTCACATCGAGTGCGGTTGTTGGTTCATCCGCGATCAACAGCTTGGGGTTGCAGGCGAGCGCCATTGCGATCATCACGCGCTGGCGCATGCCGCCGGAAAACTGATGCGGAAACGCGTGGATGCGGTCTTCAGCAGCGGGGATGCCAACGCGCTTCAGCAGCTCAACCGCGCGAGTCTCTGCTTCCTTCTTACTCAGCTTCATGTGCAAGATCAGCGGTTCGGAGAGCTGGTCACCAATGGTGTACACGGGATTGAGAGAGGTCATGGGGTCCTGGAAGATCATCGCGATGCGGTTGCCGCGCACCTGCTGCATTTCTTTATCACTGAGGGTGAGCAGGTCGATAGCGCCCTCTCCGGTGTCGAGCAGGATCTCGCCATCGACGATGCGACCTGGTGGACTGGGGATGAGTCGCATAATCGATGTTGCGGTGACGCTCTTGCCACAGCCGGATTCACCAACGATCCCGAGGGTTTCGCCTTCGCCAACGTGAAATGTGACGCCGTCTACCGCGTAGACCACTCCGGCCCGCGTGAAGAACTGTGTCTTGAGGTTGTTGACCTCCAGAACGTTTTTCGCCACCGGCCCTCCCGCCGCGTTGTGAGCGCCCTGCCATGCGTTGCACTTGCGCCCGAAACCAATCGATCCGCCAGTTGTGCTTAATCGTTCATCTTCACATCGAGCGCATCCCGCAAGCCGTCTCCCAGGAACGTGAATGCGAGCATCGTGAGCCCAATCGCGAGGCAGGGGAACAACATCAGGTGCTGCACCGACTGGATGTACTGCTGCCCAACGCCGACCATTTGCCCCCAGCTGGGTTGCGGTGGACGAATGCCAACGCCGACGAACGACAGCGATGCTTCGATGAAGATCGCCGTGGGGATGCCGAATGTCAGTGCGACGATGATCGGCGTCATACTGTTGGGCAGGAGGTGGCGCAAGATGATGTAGGTACCGCCAGCGCCGGCAACGCGCGACGCCTTGACATACTCCTGTTCACGCAATGCGAGAATCGTCCCACGCACGAGGCGCGCTTCAGTTACCCACCCGGTGATGCCAATTGCGATGAAGATGTTCTTCATGCCGGGGCCAAGCATGTTGACCAGCAACAGTACCAGCAGCAATTGCGGGATGGCGTAGAAGACATCGACAGTGCGCATCAGGAAGTTGTCGACGCGCCCGCTGAAGTAACCGGCAATTGCACCAATCGGGACCCCGATCGCCAGGACGATGAGCTGGGCAACGACGCCGACCAGCAGCGAGACGCGCGCGCCGTAAACAATGCGGCTAAAGACATCCCGACCGTTCTGGTCGATACCCATCGGGAAATACCAGGAGGGAGGAGCGAACTTGAGCTCCGGCGCGACGACTTCGGCTTCACCGTACGGTGCGATCACCGGGGCGAATATTGCCGTGAGGGTGAAGATCGAGACGATGATCAGCCCGACGACCGCCAGGCGGTTCTTGATGAGACGCCGCCATGCATCGCCCCATAGGCTGGCTTGACGGATCGGTACCGCTTCGGCAGCTTCGGCGAGGAGTTCTGCCTGGCTGACCTGCTCACGTGGTGTTGCCATGCTGGTTTACCCTCCACCGAGACGAATGCGTGGGTCGATTACGCCGTACATGATGTCCACAATGAGATTCATTGCGGCGAGGAAGACACCGTACAGCAGCACCACAGCAAGGATCATCGGGTGATCCTTGTTCGTCATGCTGGTCACGAAGTACTGCCCAATCCCCGGGACGCGGAACACTTGCTCGACAAAGAACGAACCAGTACCGAGGGCTGCGAACAGTGGACCAACGAGTGTGATGACCGGAATGAGCGCATTCTTGAGAACGTGCTTCAACACAACCTTGCGCTCGGCAAGCCCCTTCGCGCGCGCAGTCCGCACGTAATCCGAACGGATCACGTCGATCATGCTGGAGCGGGTATAGCGCGCCAACTGGGCGAACGGGCCCGCGCCAAGTGCGATCGTCGGGAGGATCCAGTCGCGCGGACTTTGCCAGCCGCCAATGCGGAAAAAGCGCCAGCCGGTCCACTCTGGTATCCAGATGCCGAACAACAGCAACAGCAGGAAGCCCAGCACAAAGCTCGGAAGGCTGTATGCCAGAATGGCGAAGGTGACGCTAGCGTAATCGATAAACCCGTTCTGGTTCACTGCGGCCAGAATGCCGAGCGATACGCCGCCGATAATCGCGAACCCTAACGCCATTGCCCCAAGGTGCAGCGAGACGGGGAACCCGCGGGCGATAATGTCATTCACTTTCTGCGGTCTACGCGTATACGACTCACCGAAGTCGCCACGCGCCGCCTTACCCAAATAGATGACAAAGCGCACCGGCAACGGCTTATCGAGTCCGTACTGCTTTTCGATGTTCTTGATGATGTCTTCGCGTAGGTTGTTCGCACCAGCAGGCTGGAACGGACTGCCCGGAGTGAGGTTCATGATGATGAACGTCACAGCAGCAATCGCAATGATCGTGGGTATGAACCACAGTACTCGGCCGACAATGAACTGCAACATCGAGCGTTGCGTCCTTTCATGGCCTCGGTCGCGCTTGATCGGTTGGTTTCAACGCGACGTCGATGTCTAGCAATACATGCGCCCATCGTCGCTGCACCACCGCACCGAGATCGAGCGAGAACTTGCCAATGCCCGACGATGAACCGGGTTCAACCACGAAGTTACGAACACGAATACCGCCGTTTCGGCGATCCGTGTGCCCCCCACCCAACACACTCACTCCACCACACCCGACCGGTCTTTCGGGATGGCGTGCAGCGACATTGGTGCGCGCCGGCCAAGCATGGCTGTAGGTTGAATCTGCGGTTCTTCCGCGCGGGACTATAGCACGCGATTTTTTGGAGTGTCAAGCAACGAATTCGTCACCCTCCAATGCGAACACAACGGGCTAGGCATATAGAAATACGAGCGCAGCGGCTCCGTAGATGCCTGTCCGGCGTCCAAGTTTGGAGTAGGTGAGCCGTGTATTGGCATACATCATCGGCATGGCCCACGCTTGCATGCTGCGTTGAACCGGGACTAAGAGTGGTTCGCCGAGGTCGATCAGGCCGCCGCCAAGCACGATGAGCTGTGGGTTGAAGATGTTGATGAAGTTTGCTAGCCCAACCCCCAGCGCGGTGCCAGCGCGTTCTAGGGTTGCGCTGGCAAACGCGTCCCCACGCTCGGCGGCGATGCGCAACACAGCCGGACTGAACTCATCTGTCTCAGCGGCTTCGCTCCATGTAGCGTCGTGTCCAGATCGCTGTGCGGCAGCAATCGCGTCCGCCAAGGCCCAGCCCGAACAATAGGCCTCAATGCAGCCCCGGGAGCCACAGTGACATAATGGGCCGTCAATATTGACGGATACATGCCCGAGTTCGCCGCCCATCCCATGCACGCCGTCGATGAGCCGGCCGTGCGAAATGACGCCACCTCCGACCCCAGTGCCGAGGCCGATGTAAATGAGGTGCTCCAGCCCCTTCCCAGCTCCGAAGTGCCATTCTCCAAGCGCGGCCGCATTTGCATCGTTGCCGAGGACGATTGCTCGTCCCGTCATTTCGGCGATGCGCTCACGCAGTGGAATGTCCCGCCACCCCGGTAGATTTGGCGCGAAAAAGACGACCCCGCTGCGTGGGTTCAGCGGCCCGGGGGCGGCGATGCCTACAGCTGCATCCTGCGGGATACCGCTCGCTGCAGCGGTTTCATTGATGATCCGTACGATCGACGCAATCACGGCTTCGGGACCACGCTGGGCATCAGTCGGTTGCTGGCGTTCCGTCAGCACATGGCCATCGTCGCTGACTGCAGCGCATCGAAGATTTGTTCCTCCGAGGTCAACAGCCAGGGCATAGCGGCGCATGGTCGTCTCCAACTGGTGGCGGCTCAATTGAAGAAACGGTAGCGGACCAGCGTTTTCAGTACGACGAAGGCGTCGGTCCAGGCGATCTTTTTGCCCTCCCAGAACTCGCGCCCGTTATAGGAGATCGGCACTTCGTAGATGCGCAACCCTTGACGCAGGATCTTTGCGGTGATTTCCGGGTCGATGCCCCAGCGCATCTGTTGGATGTTGAGATGCCGGGCGATGTCGACCGTGAAGACCTTATAACAGGTTTCCATGTCGGTCAGGGTGGTGTCGAACAGGATGTTGGTGACGAGCGTTAAGAACTTGTTGCCGACGGAATGCCAAAAGTACATCGCTTTGTGTTCGCCGAGGAAGCGCGATCCGTAGACCACTTTCGAGCGGCCCTCCAGGATGGGCCGCAACAACGCGTGGTAGTCTCGCGGGTCGTACTCGAGGTCCGCATCCTGAATGATGACGATGTCTCCGGTCACGTGTTGCAGCGCCGTTCGCAACGCTCCGCCTTTGCCGCGGTTCACCGCATGGTAGAAGACCCGCGTGTCGGGGTGGGCTTCTTCTTCCGCGAGGATCGCGCGAGTGCCATCGGTCGAATAGTCGTCGACGACGATGATCTCCTTGCGGATCGGGACTTCGCGGACGAGGCGGAGGATCTCCGCTACCGTGCGTTCTTCGTTATAGACCGGCACCAGGACCGAAAGCGTGATCTCCGACTCCTCGCGAGGCTCGATGATCGCTCCCACCGGCCGTCGACGCGACGGCATGCGGCAAACCTCCTTACAAGATCGCGTTGCTCAAATCCTCGTCGGTTACGATATCGCCGATCTTCTCCAAAACATATGCAGCATCTATCGCGACGGTTTCGCCCGCCAGTGTCGCTGCGTCGAACGACAGCTCCTCCAGGACGCGCTCGACGATTGTCACGAGACGGCGCGCCCCGATGTCTTCGCCACGCGCATTTACCTCGGCTGCGGTTCGAGCGATTTCACGCAGGCCGTCGTCTGTGAACGTCAGGGTCACACCTTCAGTGGCGAGCAGCGCAGTGTACTGCTTCGTCAGTGCGTTCTCCGGTTCGCGAAGAATGGCATAGAGATCATCCTCGTCGAGGCTTGCTAGTTCGACCCGCAATGGGAAACGCCCCTGCAGCTCTGGGATCAAGTCAGTTGGCCGCGTGCTGGAGAACGACCCTGCGGCGATGAACAGGATGTGGTCGGTGCGAACTGGGCCGAAACGGGTCATGACCGTCGCACCTTCGACGATCGGCAACAGATCGCGCTGCACGCCTTCGCCTGCCACGTCGGGTCCGTAATCTGAAGCGTTCTGGATCGTCTTGTCAATTTCGTCGATGAACACGACACCAAGTTGCTCTACGCGCTCAATGGCTGTATCGATGATGTCGTCGATATCCACGAGCTGTTCGGCCTCTCGCCGAGTCAAATAGCGGCGCGCATCGCGCACCGACAACGTCTTTCGCTCAGGAAGAGGCGCAAACGCCTCGAACAATTCGCGCAGACTCTCTTGTGCGTCGTCTCTATTGTGGGCAGCGATGATCTCGATACGGGGGGATTCAGCGGAGAGGCTCGCGACATCGAGTTCGACCGTTACATCGTCGATTGCATGTGATGCGAGCAGCTCGGCATAGCGCTTGCGCTTTCTGCTGTGTGCGCGTTTCTCTGCGGCGGTACCCACGTCCATTTGAGGCGCGTCAACGGGCTGTGAGCGCCCATTCGCTCCGACCTGTGCCGTATCACGAGCGATCAGCAGCTCAATGAGCTGTTCATCGGCGCGAGCTTCGGCCTGCGCCTGTACTGCGTCGAGACGTTCTTGCTCGAGCTGCGCGACGGCCTGGTCGAGTAAGTCACGGATGATCGAATCGACGTCGCGCCCAACGTAGCCGACTTGGGTGTAGGTTGTCGCTTCTACTTTGATGAACGGCGCGCCAATGAGCCGGGCAACACGCCGGGCAATTTCTGTCTTCCCGACGCCGGTTGGGCCGATCATCAGGATATTCCGCGGTTGGACCTCGACGCGAAGATCGTCGGGCAGCTGCTGGCGACGCCAGCGGCTGCGTAGCGCAATTGCGACGGCACGTTTGGCATCGTCCTGCCCAACGATATACCGGTCGAGCTCTGCGACGATCTCAGCTGGTAGAGGCGCACTCATTGCACCCCCTCCTTGCCGCGCTTGCGGCGCTGCTTCGGCGTCTCATCGCTCTCAGCAGGCGGAGCAGACTCGACCGGCGATGCAGAAGCCGATTCCAGCGTGAGGTGGTCGTTGGTGTAAATGCAGAGCGACGCGGTGATCTTCATCGCCTCAGTGACGATCTCCCGAGGCGAAAAGCTGGTGTGGGCTGCCAACGCGCGCGCCGCTGCGACCGCGTACGGCGCCCCCATGCCAATTGCCACAATGCCATCATCCGGCGCGATCACGTCACCTTCGCCGGAGAGGACCAGGATCTGCTCGGCGTCCGCAACGATGAGTTGGGCTTCCAGCCGTCGGAGGTAGCGGTCGGTGCGCCACTCCTTGGCAAGCTCGACTGCAGCGCGGCGCAGGTCGCCCTTGGCATCACGCAATTGCACTTCGAACTTCTCGTATAGGGTCATCGCGTCGGCGACAGCTCCTGCGAACCCGGTGAGCACTGTCCCATCGTGCAATGTGCGGATTTTGCGCGCGCCGTGCTTGACGACCATGTCACCGAAGGTGATCTGACCGTCTCCACCGATCGCGACTTCGCCGGAACGGCAGACGCCGAGGATTGTCGTGGCGTGTGCGCTTCGTTGTGGGCCAATATCAAGGAAGGACAAAGCTGCTCGGTGTCTCCGGTACGTGCGACAACGGCGTCTCCAGCGCATCGCGGTACGCCAACGTCAGATTGTATGCAACACGACGCGACTGCGGCGAGTGCGTGTTAGACGGCCGCCGGTTCCCGCGCGACGTTGGGAGTACGGATGCGTTGGCGGTGATCGCACTGCTGGCACTTCGCTTCGGTGCCGCTGCGGTTCGCAACGACCATCACCCCGCCACACAGTTCACACCGTTCGCCGGTTGGGCGGGACCAAGCCGTAAACTCGCACGCTGGGAAGCGGCTGCAGCCGTAAAAGACGCGCCCTTTCTTGGTGCGTCGCTCAACGACATCGCCTTCGCCACACAACGGACATTCAACGCCAATGCGGGTGAGTAACGGTTTCGCGTTGCGGCACTCGGGGAAGCCGGTGCAGGCGAGGAACCTGCCATATTTGCCGAGCTTGATGACCATCGGCCGGCCGCACAGGTCGCAGACTTCATCGGTTGGCTCATCGCGTACCTTGACCCGCTCCATCGTCTGTTCCGCCAGACCAATGGCCTGAGAGAATGGTCCGTAGAACTCTCCGATGACCGGCGTCCATGCCCGGTCGCCTGACGCGATCTCGTCGAGCTCGTTCTCCATTTCAGACGTGAAGCCGATATCGACGATGGTGGGGAAGTGTTCGACCAGAATGTCGTTGACGACGAACCCCAGCTCGGTCGGCAGCAGGCGACGTTGCTCCACTGTGACGTAGTTCCGCGCTTGCAGCGTTGCTATCGTCGGCGCATAGGTGCTGGGGCGGCCAATGCCGTTCTCTTCCAGCGCCTTCACGAGTGTCGCTTCGGTATACCGGGGGGGCGGTTGGGTGAAGTGTTGCTCCGGCGTCAACTGGAGGAGGTCGAGCATCTCACCTGGGGTGAGCTCCGGTAGCGCGGCCTCATCCAACTCATCCTTGGCGTCGTCGTCCATACCTTCACGATAGACAGCGAGGAAACCGGGGAACTTGATCACTGACCCCGTCGCCCTGAAGCGGAACTCCTTCAGTTGCCCTGGCCGACCGGCATCTACATCCACGCTGGTTGCATCGAATACGGCGTTCCGCATCTGGCTGGCGATGAAGCGTTGCCAGATCAGGCGGTACAGGCGCAGTTGCGGGGTGGAGAGATGTGCCTTGAGCGTGTCCGGGTGCCGAGCAGGATCAGTTGGTCGGATCGCTTCGTGGGCTTCCTGGGCGCCCTTCGACTTCCGTGAGTAGACCGGTGGCCTCTCCGGTACGAACTCACGTCCCCAGGTCTGTGCAATGACATCGCGCGCTTGCGCTTGAGCGGACGCTGCGACATTCGTGGAATCGGTCCGCATGTACGTGATGAGCCCCTGGGCGCCTGCCGAGCCGATATCGACTCCCTCATACAGCTCCTGAGCAATCTGCATCGTGCGCCGGACGGCGAAGTTCAGCTTGCGCGACGCTTCCTGCTGCAGTGTGCTGGTCGTAAATGGCGCGGCAGGGCGGCGCTGGGTTTCACGCACGTGAATGTCGGCAACGACATACTCTGCACCTTCCAGTCCGGCAAGCACCTCCTTCACGGACTGCTCATTCGGGAGCTCGGCCTTTTCACCTCTGATGCGCGCGAGGCTTGCCTTGAACTGCGTGCGCCGGGTATCGCGCTTGGCGAGATGGGCGTCGAGCGACCAGTACTCGCGGGCAACGAACTCCTGGATCTCGCGCTCGCGTTCGACAACGAGACGGAGCGCCACCGACTGAACCCGACCAGCCGAGAGACCGCGCTTCACCTTCTTCCAAAGGAGGGGCGAGATTGAATACCCGACGAGCCGGTCCAACACGCGGCGCGCTTGCTGCGCATCAACCAGGTGCATGTCGATGGTGCGCGGGTGCTCCATCGCTGTACGCACGGCTTCGGGCGTGATCTCGTTGAATACGACTCGCCGAACATTGGCCCGATCGGCATCCGTGGCCTCGATGAGGTGCCAGGCGATCGCCTCGCCTTCACGGTCGGGGTCGGTTGCGAGGATGACCTCGCGAGCGTCACGCACCGCCTCGCGGAGCTCCTTGACTGTCTTCAGCTTCTCGCGCGGAACGAGATATTGTGGTGTGAACCCGTGGTCGACATCCACGCCCAGCTTGCTCTTGGGTAAGTCGCGCACATGGCCCATCGACGCGCGCACGGCATAGCCTCGCCCGAGGTAGCGCTCAATCGTGCGCGCCTTTGCAGGGGACTCAACAATGACGAGACGAGCGCCAGAAGCCCGGCTCTTTGTTGAGGTCGTCGACCGGGCCGCGCTTGCCGAAGTCGATTTCGATCGGCTCGCCGCTGTCTGCTTTGCTGAGGCATCGCGTTTCTTGGTTGTGGAGGTCGAGCCGGTCGCTGCCGCTCGACTCGGTGTGCTGGACGTGCGTGTTCGTGTCGTTTTTTCCGTCATTCTCAACCTGTCAGGTCGCTCGGCTACTCCGCCGAACGGGTAGATGCGTCGTCGTCATCCGACTATATCAAGTGTGTCGATCCACGCCGTCGTAACTCCTCGACTAGTTTGCGAACATCTTGCGCCCGCGTACGTTCGCAGACCAACACGGCGTCGTCTGTATCGACAACGATGACATTATCAAGCCCAAGTACAGCAATCAAGCGACCATTGCCATAAATGACCGCATTGGATGCGCCTTCGATGAGCGCATCACAGTTAACTGCTACCGAACTATCACCCGATGTTTGAGCGATTAGCCCGAAACCGTGCCAATCGCCGAGGTCAGACCAGCCCATGTCCGCAGGCACAACGGCGACCCGCTCCGAATGCTCAAGGATGCCGTGGTCGATCGTGACATCTTGCACGCGGGGCCAGATGCGTTCGAGCACGGTGTTGCGGTGCGGTGTATCCCAGGCAGCCGAGATCTCGTCCAGTGCGGCTGCCAGGTCGGGGAGTAGGCGACGTATCTCGGCGAGCAGGACGCGCGCTCGCCAGACGAACATGCTTGCGTTCCACTGATAACTTCCAGCAGCGACATAGCGGGTGGCAGTCGCGAGGTCCGGTTTCTCTTTGAACTCTTCAACCTGGTACGCCAGACGACTCAGCCCTGCGAGAGGCGCACCAGCCCGGATATACCCGTAACCGGTTTCGGGGTAGGTTGGCTGGATCCCAATGGTCACCAGGTAACCGCGCTCAGCAGCCTCGATCGCGGTATGGACCGCTTCTTCGAATGCTCGAGGGTTTT
>QEUZ01000093.1 GCA_003577355.1 Chloroflexota bacterium
GGCGCGGAGGCAGTCTTCTTCTCCGGCAGCCACGTGCGCGGCGCCGCAAGCGTCGATTCCGACATCGACCTGTACGCGCTTGGCGCCGGGCCGGAATACCTGCTCGAGCGGGCAGAACCCTTCCTGCTCTCGATTAGCTGGACCACGCCAGATCGCATTCGAGCGGCGTTTCGTGACCCGCTCCGGTGCGCTGGTGTCGTGCCTGGCCTGCGTCGGGCGCTGCTACTCCATGACCCGCAAGGCACCGCTGCGATGCTCCAGGCCGAGGCGCGTGCCTGGACCTGGGAGCTGCTCGACCCCGTGGCCATCGACTCTGCGGTCGCTGAAGAGCTCTATGGGTATGCCGAGGAGGTCCAGAAACTGGTCGCCAACCTGCGGCGGGGACGCATTCGCGTTGCGCTTGTACAGCGTTCGGTACTGGCGTTGCGATTGGCCAGGATCATGGCGGCATACCGGCGGCTGCTCTACGAAGCTGAAGACGACCTATGGGACGGCATTGCCCGGCGCATCGGGCCGGACTGGGAGCGTGCCCAGGCCGCCGCGCTTGGGGAGCACGGCGAGTCGCCTGTGGAGTCGTGCCGAGCAGCGCTTGGCTTGTTCGCGCTCGCTGCTGGAGAGTTGGAAGCGTGCTTCAACGAGCGTCAACGTGCTGTCGTGCGGCACGCGCTGGCACGGGCGGCCACGCTTGCAGAGCGCTGAACGCTGAAGGGAACACCAGCAGGATGTCTGACGCGAGCGTGCTTGGCTCCCGTACCTACCCACGCAACCAGGCGTTGCATATCCCGATGCGCGACGGAGTGTTGATCGCCCTGGACCTCTGGTTGCCGGAAGACCTCAGCCCTGACCGGCGGATCGGCACGGTGCTGCGCGCCACGCGCTACTGGCGGGCACGCGGCTACACAGACCGCGCGCTGGAGCGCGACAGCAACTTTGCGCTGGCCGAGGTCTACAACGGCGCGGGCTTTGCCTATGTCATCGTCGATGCACGCGGAACCGGCGCCTCGTTCGGGACCAGCGCGCGTCCCTGGTCGGAGGATGAGATCGCCGACTACGGAGAAGTCGTCGAGTGGGTCACCCGGCAGGCGTGGTCGAATGGCAAGGTCGCGACGATCGGCATCTCCTACGATGCCAATACCGCCGAAGCGACGGCCATACCGAACCCGCCAGGGCTAACGGCGGTCATCCCGCGTTTCAGCGATTTTGACTTTTTTACCCAGGTTGCATGCCCCGGTGGTGTCCTGCACAACTGGTTGTTGCAGACGTGGAGCGATTATGTCCACCACCTCGATGAGAACGATGTCTGCGCCGCTGCTGGGCTGACTGGCGAGGCGTGTGCCGAACTGTTGACGCGCGAGACCGGCGTGAAGCCGGTGGATGCCGACGGTGACGGGCGCCTGTTGGCGCAGGCCGTCGACCAGCACGCCGCGAACCCGCTGGTGTTCGACGCGATGTCGCGCATTACCTACAAGGACGACCGCTATAACGGCGGCGCGACGATGGCTGAGATCGCGATGCCGTCTGCCAAGGAGGCCATCGAACGCTCCGGCGTGCGCTACCAGGCGTGGGCCAGTTGGCTGGACGCCGGGACGCAGCTCGGTGTGTTGAGCCGTTTCAACACCTTCCACAACCCGCAACAGGTGGTCATCGGGGCCTGGAACCACGGCGCGCGCACCGAGGCCGACCCATTTCTCTACCGTCGTGAGGCCCCTGCCGCCGACAGTGCGGCGCAGCTAGAGGTCATTCTCGGGTTTTTGCGCGACCACCTCACCGACGATGGCACGCCGCTGACCGGCCGCGAGATCCGCTATTACACGCTGGGCGCCGGAACCTGGCGCGCCACGCCGGTCTGGCCGCCACTGGGGAGCCGGCTCGAACGCTGGTATTTCGCTGCCGGCGGGCTGCTGACGCCTGAGGGTCCGGCCGCAGGCAGCGATACCTACACCGTCGACTTCAGCGCGTCGACCGGAGTGTCCAATCGCTGGCACACGCAACTGGGCGGTTCGCCGGTGCTCTACCCCAACCGCACTGAGCAGGCGCAGAAACTGCTGGTCTATCGTTCGGCGCCACTGGACGTCGACCTGGACATCACCGGCCATCCAGTCGTCCACCTCAGCGTTGCGTCCACGCAGAGCGATGGTGCGTTCCATGTCTACCTGGAAGCGGTCGACCCGGCTGGCGAGGTGACCTATCTCACCGAGGGTATCTTGCGCGGGCTGCATCGCGCGGTGCGGCCGGCCGAGGAATCGACGGCCGCAGTCTACGGCCCGTTCCACAGCTATTTGCGTGCCGATGCAGCGCCGCTCGTGCCTGGCCAACAGACGGTGCTGCATTTCGACCTGTTCCCGACATCGGCACTGGTCCCGCGTGGCTGGCGCCTGCAAGTTGGCATCGCCGGAGCCGACTTTGAATCGTTCGAACGCATCCCGGCCGACGGCATACCCGAGCTGACGCTCGACCGCGCCGGTTCGTGGATCGACCTCCCGGTCATGCGCGAGTAACACGGTTCTCTGGCGAACTCCACTCGTAACACCCGTGTACATGCATGGTGACCTGCTGTGCTACGCTGGGTTGGCATTCGCTTGCAAGAAGGGAGCGCGCATGTGTCATCATCCGTCTGAGGCGGGCGCGATACTGCCGGTCAGTGGCGGCTCAGGGGTGAGCGAACGCTGGTTCGAGGTTGAATCGACTGATGTCCGCCTTCCGGTGTTTGAAGCGACGCCGGATGCGACGAGCCGGGGCGTCGTTATCATCATCCACGACATCTTCGGCGCACGGCCCTTTTACCAGAACCTGGCCGCGCGCTACGCCGGCGTGGGCTATACAGCGGTGTTGCCTGACCTCTTCGTGCGCCAGGGTGCGCTGGCGGAAGAAACGATGGAACATGCGCGGGCGCGGGGCGCGCTCCTCTCGTACCGACAAGCAATCGTTGACCTGCAGCGCGTGGTCGACGCCTACGCGGGTCGTGGCGCAAAGCTTGCGACGGTTGGCTTCTGCATGGGGGGTACGCTGGTCATGCTGCTTGGCGCGCGGGAGCCGCGCCTTGCGGCGGGCATCATCTACTACGGCTTTCCGGCAAACCCGGCGATCAGCGAGAACCGTCCGTGGGAGCCGTTGCAAGAAGCCGCCGAGGTGCGCACGCCGTTGCTAGGGTTCTGGGGCGACCAGGACCACGGGGTTGGCATGGATAATGTCGAACGCTACCGCTCGGCGTTGTCCGCGGCTGGCGTCCCGTTCGATTTCACGATCTACCCAGGCGCGCCCCATGGCTTTCTCGCATTCGATGGCAGTAAGCCGTACCTGGACGAAAGCAACGATTCGTGGGAGAAGAGCTTGCGCTTCTTGGCCGAGCACGTTGGGTGATGTGTTGTTGGTGCTCGGTGGTTCGAGATTCGCACTCGAACGTTCCGTGGCATGCCTGCGCGGTTTGTCAGGATCGCCGCGCCAACTTCGAGTCGCGCCTGACACACTGCCGATGACAACGCCATCGAAAGGACGCACGAAATGAGCGACGCAATCGAGCTTGAGCACGTGGGCATTCCGACATCGCTGGAGAACTATGCGAAGACGGTCGCGTTTTACACCGATGTTTTCGGTTGGGAGGTACTGCGCCAGATCCACCCGCCGTTGCCGGCAACGCAGATCACCTTCGTTAGCGATCGCCACGGCAGCCGGCTGGAGATCCTGACTTCCGATGGCCCGCCGATCGATGACCCGGCCCACCTGGCGTTTGCGGTGCCGATTGCCGGCTACCCTGCGCTAAAGGCGAAGCTGGAGGCAGCTGGGGTCGTCTTTGATGTCGAGCGCACCAACTCGGCCGGCGACACGATGGCCTTCTTCCGCGACCCCGCCGGGAACCGCGCGCAGCTCGTTGGGCGGCTCACGCCTCTGGCGTAGGTGACAGGCAATAGGTGACAGGCAACAGGGGTTGGGGCGTGATCGCCTCACTGTACGTGGCTGTCCGCGCTGGCCCCTGCTGTAGCACAGCCCCTGCGCTTCATCGTCGAGCATCCGCCTACAGCGTCAAGTGCTCCCCTCGTCCGTGGCGCTGGGCGTGGCGGTGCAGGGGTGCGGGCCACCAGAAAATGCGATGTTCTTCCCATGTAGCACGACGGGTTGGTGTGCAATCCTCTCTTGGCTCGGCGATGGACTGCGGCATGGTATAGTCTGCGGTCGGTTTGTCTCAGGCGCGTGGATACTGGGGAGCCCTGCGCGCCGGGCTGCATATGCAGCTTCCCCTCGGCTCGGACACAGAACGTTTCAGTTGCCTGTAGCGCCGCGTTGCCGGAGCGGTGAGGCCTTGCGTATGGCGGAGGTCGACCATTGGTCGTGGATCAGCGCGAGTTTACTGTCGCGGATGAGTACCGCTACGATCGTTCCAGCCCCCGGCGCTGGATCGTTTCACACCTATTACGCTACAAAGCGATCCTCTCCGGTCTCGTCATCTTCATTCTGCTCACGGCAGGGTTGAGCACGGTCGTCCCGTGGATCGTCGGCAGCGCGTTTGACGAAGTGTTGAGTGCGTCGCCGGACCGCACGCGCCTGGGCATGCTGGCGCTGGCGATCGTTGGCGTCGTGCTGGTTCGCGGCGTGGCCGACTTCCTCAAGGGGCTGAGCGCCGAGGTGCTCGGCAAGCGTTTCGAGCGCGATGCCCGCGAGGAGCTCTACGTCAGCCTGCTGGGAAAGAGCCAAACCTTTCACAACCGGCAGCGGGTCGGCGATGTCATGGCGCGCGCCTCCAACGATATGAACCAGCTCTCGATGATGGTCTCACCCGGCGCTGAGCTGATCGGCGAATCGGTCGTTGGGGTCGTCTTCCCACTCATCTTCGTTGTGCTGATCGAGCCGCAGCTCATTCTCTCGCCGGCGCTCTGGACTGTTGCGTTCGTTTACACCGTCTACCGCTACATGCGGCGGCTGGGGCCGGTCGCCGGCCGCATGCGCATGGAGTTTGGTGGGCTGAATGCGACGCTGAACGAGACAGTTACCGGCATCGAGGTGGTCAAGGCGGCGGCACAGGAGGAGCGCGAGCGGGGCAAGTTCAACGAGCGGGCAACGGCCTATCGCGATGCGTTCGTCGAGAAGGGGCGCATCGAAGCGCGCTACCTGCCCCCATTGCTGCTCGGCATCGCGACAGCCGGAGCGTTCATGCACGGCGCTTGGCTGTTGTCTCGTGGCGCGATCACCACCGGCGATCTCGTCGCCTACATCGGCATGATGACGTTGCTCTTTTTCCCGGCGCACATCTCGATCTTCACTTTCTCGCTGGTGCAGCTCGGTGTGGCAGGTTCCGAGCGCATCCTCGGCATCATGGCTGAGGAGTCGGACCTGGACGAGAACGCCGCTGGCCATGTTGCGCGTATCGAAGGTGAGATCGTCTTCGATAACGTCAGCTTCGGCTATGGGCCTGCCGGCCAGACCTTGCGCGGCATCTCGTTTCGGGCCGCCCCCGGTGAGACGGTCGCGATCGTCGGCCAAACTGGGTCCGGCAAGACGACATTGACGAAACTGGTCAACCGCATCTACGACCCCAGCGCCGGGCGGGTGCTGATCGACGGGGTGGATACTCGCGACTGGAACCTGGAATCGTTGCGCTCGCAGGTCTCGACGATCGAGCAGGATGTCTTCCTCTTCTCGCGCACGGTAGAAGAGAACATCGGCTTCAGCCTGGGTGGCGAGGCCACGCGGGACGAAGTCGAACGCGCGGCGCGGGCTGCGCAGGCGCACGAGTTCATCATGGCGATGCCACACGGCTACGAAACACTGATCGGCGAGCGTGGGGTGACTCTTTCCGGCGGGCAGCGCCAGCGGATTGCGATTGCCCGCGCGCTGGTCACCGACCCACGGGTGCTGATCCTCGATGATTCGACGAGCGCGATCGACAGCGCAACCGAGGACGAGATCCAGCAGGCGATCCGGCGGGTGTTGCGAGGGCGGACGACGTTGCTGATCACGCACCGGCTCTCGCAGATCCGCTGGGCCGACCGCGTGCTGGTGCTGCACCAGGGTGAGCTGCTCGACCAGGGCGCCCACGCCGAACTTTTGGAACGCTGCCCGCTCTACCAGCGCATCTTCGCGCATTCCGAGACGCCAGCGGACAGGCAGCAGCTCGCAGCGGCAGGATAGGTTGGCCGCCCTGGGCGGCCTTGCCCTGCCCAGTGGACCCTTCTGTCACCTGTCACCTGTTGCCTGTCAACGACAGAGGTAATCAATGGGCTTCATCATGGACGGCCTGGAGGCCGAGGGCTACGACCGGAGCTATAGCGACCGTCAGCTTGTTGGGCGGATCGTGGCCTACTTCCGGCCGAAGCTGCGCGACATGCTGCTGGTTTCCGGCGCCGTCGTCACAGCCTCGCTGACCGGCACGGCGGTGACGCTGCTGGTTGCGCTGGGGATCGACCGCTTGGCTGATGGGGTCACCTTCGAGCGGGTCGCGCCGTTGGTGCTGCTGGTCTTCCTCAGCGGCTGTGTCGAGTGGGGGGCCAACTTCATCCGCCAGTGGCGCACCGCCGTGGCGGTCGGCGATGTCGTGCTGACGCTGCGCAAGGATATCCTGGCGTCGGTCGTCCAGCGCGACATGTCGTTTTATGACGAGTTCCTCTCCGGCAAGATCGTCAGCCGGGTGACCTCGGACACCGAGGATTTCGCGACCGTTGTCACGCTCACTCTGGGGTTGTTGTCGCAGGTGTTGTTGTGCGGTTTTGTGCTGGCGGCGCTGCTGATCATCAACCCGGGGCTGGCGCTGGTGGCGTTGACGATTGCGCCGGTCGTCATTGCACTGTCGCTGGGGTTCCGCAAGATCGCCCGGCGCTGGATCCAGCGCTCGCAGCGGGCACGCGCGCGGGTGAACGCCAATGTCCAGGAGATGGTCAGCGGCATCACGATCGCCAAGAACTTCCGGCAGGAGGTTGCAGTCCATCGCGAGTTCCGGCGGGTCAACCGGCAGGCCTACCAGGCCAGCTTGCGCACCGGCTACGTCTTCGCCGCTATTTTCCCGCTGCTCAGTACAGTTTCCGGTATCGGCACCGCCCTGATCGTCTTCGTCGGGGGGAACGATGTTATCGACGGTGCCGTCTCAGCGGGTGAGCTGTTTCTGTTCGCGCAGGCGGTGGCCCTCTTCTGGTTCCCGCTCACCAGCATTGCCTCGTTCTGGAGCCAGTTCCAGCTGGGGTTGTCGGCGTCGGAACGAGTGTTTGCGCTGATCGACGCTGAACCGCGCGTGGTGCAGACCGCTGCCGAGCCGGTCGAGCGACTAGACGGACGCATCGAGTTCCGCGATGTCGACTTCGAGTACGCGCCGGGTCAGCCGGTGCTGCGTCGCTTCAACCTGGAGATTCGCCCGGGTGAATCGGTGGCGCTGGTGGGGCACACCGGAGCGGGCAAGTCGTCGATCGGGCGGCTGGTCGCGCGCTTCTACGAGTTCCAGGCTGGTGAGCTGCTCATCGATGGCCGCGACATTCGCCGGTTGGACCTCGCGCAGTACCGGCGCAAGCTGGGGATCGTACCGCAGGTCCCGTTCCTGTTCTCTGGGACGGTCAGTGAGAACATCCGCTACGCCCTCCCAGGCGCGACGGAGGAAGACGCACTGTGGGCCGCCAAGCAGGTGGGGCATGGTGATTGGCTGGAGGTGTTGCCGAATGGCCTGCAAACGGAAGTTGGCGAGGCCGGACGAGGCATCTCGCTGGGCCAACGCCAGTTGATTGCGCTGGCGCGGCTGATCCTGCAGAACCCGGCGATCATCATCCTGGACGAAGCGACCGCCAGCGTCGACCCATTGACCGAGGCTCAGATCCAGGAAGGACTCGACGTAGTGCTGGCCGGCTGCACGTCGATCGTCATCGCGCACCGGCTGTCGACGATTCGCAACGTCGACCGCATCGTCGTGCTGGACCACGGACGAATTGTCGAGGAGGGTACGCACGACGCCCTGATGCTGGCCGGGGGACACTACGCCGACCTCTACAACACCTACTTCCGCCACCAGTCGCCGGATTACCAGCCGGGCGCGGGTTTCGTGCGCGTTCACCGCAGGCGCGTGTCGTAGCGGAGTAAGGCGCCTCGCCGATGTGCTCGGCTGGTCGCAGATGTTGCTGAGCGGACGAAACAGAGTAATTGCTGAATCTGACGCGCCGCGTCTGAACGGCTGGCCACGGACCGGGTTTGTGGATACTACCTTCCTGCGAAAGGGGCTCCGCGATGTGCCTCGGCCGTCTGCCAAAAACCCTGAATCCCCGTGACTCGCACAGTGGAGCCACGGGGATTCAGGAAGGAAGGGGGTGGGAAGAGTGCGGGTGCATTCGTTCCTTAGGCGGCAGCGCGACTCGGCGGATCGACGCTGACCGGGACTGGGATGGGCTGGTAGCAGGCGCTGACCGGAGCCAGCTGCGGGCGGCTGCTGCTCGATGTGCGGGCGACGACCCGGCGCAAGCCGCTGCGCTGGTAGAGACGCCAGGGGGCTTTCAGCAGGGCTGCATCCAGCATCACGCGCACCAGCAAGCGGTTGGAGCGAACCGGCTTCGAGGCAACGTAGGCGAAGGTCCCGAAGCCCGGAATGGCCGCCAGCGCGATGACCAGTGGTGAGTGGATGCTCGCCAACTGCCGCCAGGTGTGGCGGTCGATCCGCCGCGCCAGCAGCCGGCCAGTGGCCGAGAGCAACCCCCAGAGCGACCAGCTCGCCCGCGCCATGCTGCCCAGCGGGAAGCGCAGGAAGACGCTGATGACCACGTGCGCCCCCAAGTGCGGCACCACCGCCTGGAACTGCGGGGTCTCCATCTCAGCGCGCAGCCGTGCGGCTTCACGCGGTTGCAGCCGGCCCTCACGTTCCCAGGCCCGTACACCGGTATCCAGCCAGGACATCGCTTTTTCGTGGCTGCCGGTCATCACACTGCTCAGGCGTGGCTTCCACTGCGCTGGGGTGATGAGCAGGCTCCAGATACGCGGTTCTCCGGCCTGCCATGCAGCAGTGGTGTGTTCGGCCAGCGCGAGCGTGCGTTCCAGCTCGGCGAACCGCTCTGCGCCAAGGATGGCCCGCATGTCCGCGGCATGCTCGGCGACGTAGGCCCGTGTGATGTCGTAGTACACGTCGTCGAACACTGGGACGAGCCCGCGGCGGAAGGCGCGCCACCAGCCGCGTGGCGAAACGATCGGCGCAACCAGTCCCGATTCGAGGTCGACGATCTTGTAGCTGCCCTGTTCCGTTTCCAGCACGTTGTCGATCGCGCGCGGCTGGCGCGGGTTGATCTGCCAGGTGGGCAAGCCCGCTGCTTCGAAGCGCGCCCGCAGCTCGACCAGGAACTGCTTGGCGGAGGCCCGGTTGCGCGGGGCGTGGCCAGTAACATACTCGCTGACCAGCGCCAGACGGCCCTCGTATTCCACCACGCCATATGCACGCGCCACGCGGTTCTCGCCGAACCAGTACTCGGTGAGCAGGCCGGTCAGGTTGCGGCGCAGGACAGCCGCCTCCAGCGCAGTGCGGTTGCCTTCGTAGGGGAAGCCGGCCTGAAAGGCGAGCCAGTAGAGCGCGCGAGGCAGGAACCCAGGATTGTAGACCTTGGTGACCGTGCCAGCCGCTTCGTCGAAGATGACCGTGCTGGTGAGCGCGTGCGCGTGGCGCTGCGATTCATCGTGCGGCACCTGGCCCGAGTGGACGAATGGCAGATGGCCTGCAGCGGCTTCGATGCGGGTGTACGCCGCAACGATCCCGACCAGGATCAGCCCGCCCCAGGCATACGCCCCGAGCACGTCGGTCGGCCAGTGGGCGCCTTCCCAAATGCGGGCAAACCCGGTGGCAGCGATCACCAACCCCGAAGCCACTTGCAGGCTGAGCCGCATCCAGCGGTTCGGAAGCGAGTTTGCAAGGAAGAAGATCAGTCCGTAGAGCATAACCGCGCCCATGACATGGCCGCTGGGGAACGATGCCGCAGCAATGTCCGGCACGGTGCGTGTCACCAGGTCAGGGTCGGGCCGGGTGCGACCAACGATGTACTCACCGATGACGTTGTTGATCAGCCCGCCGACAGGCAGCACGAAGACGGCCAGGGTGGGCAACCAGCGCTTCCGCAGGGCGAAGAACAGCAACGTTGCTGCCCATGCCAGGATCGCGCCGGTCGAACTGGTCAGCGCCGAGACGCCGCGCACCAGCTTGCCGAGGTATGGCAGGTCAATCGCCTGCACCTGGTTCATCGCCCAGATGTCGAAGAACGCCTGCTCGTGCAGCATCGCGTCGAGCGTCAACCCGGCGGCCACGGTGCCGAGCGCCAGCCCGGCCAGGCTCAGTGAGAGCCCGTGGCTCTCTGTTGCATCATCAGCCGCTTCCACCACCGCCGTGGGGGACGGAAGCGGGCTCGTTTGGTACTGCGATCCGGTCTGTGATCGCGTTGTCGACTGCATTGTCGCCACCATCGTCGTACCCCCTTCTCAGGTTACGTGCAGAGCATAGGGGGCTGTAGTGGCGCCAACATCCGACAGGGGGACGGTTCGCGGTTCGACCCTTTGGTGGGTGCAATCGGCCCCTTGGTCCGCTCACTGGCTGTACTGCGGTTCAGGCAGTGAACTGGCCGGACGATACGTGCCGCCGCGCGGCCTGCCGCGGTGTATCACCTGCTGCAAGGCGACGACGCGGGGCAGGCTACTGAGGTGGTCCTGTTGCAACGGAGTGGGCCCGAGCCGAGTGCCGAACATGAGCGATGGCGCTTCGCTGGAGCGCTGCAGCACTGTTCCGGTCGCGCCTATCGGTGAGGACGTCGCCGCTGCCTTACCAGCCGAAGGTCGCTGGCAGGGCTACTCTGGCGTGCGCGACGTGGTCTACCGCGTCTATCTGGAACCGCGCGCTCGTGCCATCAGCGCACCAACCACCTCGTCGGTCATGCGGCGAGCGCCGGTTTGCAGGTACTCCATTGCATCGAGGGCGGCTTCGTGGCGCGCCCAGGATGAACCGGTACAGGCGTCTTCTACCACGCGCACGCGGTAGTCGTGCTGATGGGCATCGACGAATGTGTAGTGCACGCAGACATCGGTCAGCCCACCGACCAGGAGCAATGTTTCTGCCTTGAGACCCTTGAGCAGGATCTCGAGATCGGTGCCGAAGAAACACGAGTAACGCCGTTTGACGATCAACGGCTCGTCCGGGCGGCGCTCCAGTTCGTCGCGCAGCTCGGTTGCGCGGTCACCTTCCAGCAGGTGCACCTTCTCCACCCCGTCCAGCTCCCGGCCGAAGTCGACCATGCTGCGGCGGTGCGCCTCCTGGAAGAAGACGCGTGGGATGCCGGTTTCGCGCGCGCCGGCTAGCACCCTGAGGATGTTCGGAAGCCGATCTTCCGCGCCGTCCATATGCGGGATCGCGCCATCGCCCCCCTTCTGGACATCGACCAGGATCAGTACGGTGTTGCCGACGAACAGGTCCGACACGCTGGGCTCCTCTCGCTGCTCAGGGCTGATAGACCACCCGGAAACGCTCGCAGACGAGCGGCATGCGCTCGCTGGGTTTCCATCCGTGTTGCGCGCACTCTCGCGCGTAGTAGCTCCAGAGGGCGTTGCGCCACCAGGACAGGGTGCGCTCGCCTTCCCCATACTCCCAGGCAAACTGCTCATCGACTTCATCGAAGCGGCGGACCGATGCCTCGATGGTTTCGATGACGCACACTGGCTTGCCATGCTCATCCAGGACGATGCTGAAGTCCCCCGGGCGAGGTGGGCGCTCTTCCGCGGCGTCCAGCGCCCAGAGCAGGCCAGACGTAGCCGTTTTTTCGCCGGCCAGTACTGCTGCGGCGCATTCGGCGGCCAGCTCGCCGCCATTGCCGAACATGAATGCTTCGTAATAGCGCGTGCCGGCAGGGAGGTCTGGGCGCGTGGTCAGGAACTCGTGCCAAAATGCTTCGATCTGCTGTGTGACGCGCATCGGGCGTATCCGTTTCCAGGGACGTGCGAAGAGGGGTCGAGCGCTTGTCTGTTATGGTACTCCCCGGACTGGAGATGGTAGGGAGGACGCTCGATGAGTGCTAATCGCGATACACGCGCCGCTTGGGAGTTCCACAACGCCACGAAGTATGTCCTGACCGACGAAGGTAGCGGCGATAGCTCGATCCTGATGGGCACCCCGCCAAACCTCGGCCCGGCGATTAGCCCGCAGGACCCGGCGATCGAGCCCAAGCCGTTCAAGGTCTACACCACAGCGCCGGCGCGTGAGCTGCCGCGCGCATTCGCCCCGTTCAGCATCTCCGGGCTCGATTGCCCAGGTGAGCCTGCTCTCCAACGGCATCCTCAAGCGTGGGGAGCATGGCACGGGGCGGGTCATTTACTACCGCGCTGCCGGTGGCACCGGGGCGCGCTATCACCTGGAGCTGTACTTTGTGACCGGCGACCTTGAGGGGCTGGATGCCGGCGTCTACCAATACGACGCGCAGG